>DATNOW010000725.1:0-3069 GCA_036703515.1 Chroococcidiopsis sp. | reverse complement strand
GTGTTTGCGGCCTACCTCCACGCCCGCATTACCCGTGGCTGGCAGGGGCGTCGTCCGGCGATTTTGGCGGCATCAGGCTTTTTGGTGGTCTGGGTATGCTACTTGGGTGTAAACCTGTTGGGCAAAGGTTTACACAGCTATGGCTGGTTCTTTTAGGACTATTGCCCACCCCCATTCACAGCAGTTACTAGCAGCAAGTACTACCAGCAAGGACGCCATGGAATCAGAATTTACCCCACTCAACGATGACGAAGTGCTGCACGTAACCCGTGGGCGAATTTTGCTGTCAAATCCCACCTTTCGGATCAGCGAATTGCTAGACGCCTTGGCCCAACTGGTCGGCGATCAAGAAGAGGAGTGGTCAGAAGACATTGAAGGCTGGTTTGCCGAAGGGCTAGAGTGTGAGGCGCTGCGCATTGGCAATCAGGGGTGGCAGCGGGGTCGGGTTCGCATCCGGGTCGAGTTTGCCCCCTCTACTGGCCCTAAGCTGCTCAAAGAAAGCGTCCGCCCCCCGCGTGAAGAACCCCGCACCCGCGAAGAGCCTCGCGCCCGTGAGGAGGTGCGCCCCCGGGAAGAGTATCGCGATGAATATCCCGATCGCGAAGACTATCGCGAGGGTTATCGTCGCCGCCCCAGCCGAGAGAATATCTATCAGCCCGATAGCTACCAACCCGATAGCTACGACTATAAAGATGAGTCGGAGTCTGACTATTAAGGTAAGGATCGTAGCTTTAATAAGCTGAAATTCTTGGGTAGGGGCGCACAGCCGTGCGCCCGCAGTTGGATTCTATTCATTGCCCAAAGACGACCAACGGCAATTTCTGGCGGTGGATGAATGGCTGACGAACCTGCGGCTGATAAACAGGCGGCTGACGCGACCCCCTGGACAGCGCTACACGATCGCCTCCATCGCACCCTGCGGCAGCGATCGCTGCTCAAACCGGGCGATCGCCTGCTGGTGGCCGTATCGGGTGGGCAAGATTCGCTGTGTTTGATCCGTCTATTGCTCGACCTTCAGCCGAAATGGGGCTGGGCTGTGGCGATCGCCCACTGCAACCATCGCTGGCGGCCGGATGCGGATGCCAACGCGGCCCATGTGCAGCAGCTCGCGCAGGGTTGGGGAGTGCCGTTCTACCTGGCGACAGCGGCGACGCCCCCTGTCTCTGAAGCCAGCGCCCGCACCTGGCGCTACCAGGCGCTGACCGACATGGCGCAGACCTATGGCTATGGCGCGATCGCCACCGGGCACACCGCGAGCGATCGGGCTGAAACGTTGCTGTATAACTTGATTCGCGGCAGCGGGGCCGATGGGCTACAGGCCTTAACCTGGCAGCGATCGCTCGCCCCCGGCGTTTGCCTGATTCGGCCGGTGCTCGACCTCACCCGCCGCGAAACCGCCGACTATTGCCAAACGGCGGATCTGCCCGTCTGGGACGACAGCACCAATCACGACTGGCGCTATGCCCGCAACCGCATTCGCAACGAGCTATTGCCCTACCTGCAAACCCACTTTAACCCCCAAGTTGAACAGGCGATCGCCCACACGGCCGAGCTGCTCCGGGCTGAGGTCGAATATCTAGAAACTCAGGCGAGTGAGCTTTATCGGCGCGCTACCTATCAATACGCCACTCAGTGCGCTACAGAATTGGCCGATGGGTTGCCGCAGTCTACCCCCACAGTTCAGTCTACCGAACACCCCCACCCCGGCAGGCTAAACCGCACCGTCCTCAAAGCGGCACCGCTGGCCCTACAGCGTCGCGTCATCCGCCAGTTTTTGCAAGACTGTTTGGCGATCGCCCCTACCTTTGAGCACATCGAGAAATCTGTGGGCTTGATTAGCGCCCCCAATCACAGCCAAACCGATCCGTTTCCCGGTGGAGCGATCGCCTGCGTCGAAGGCGATTGGATCATCCTTCGAAATCGCAATTAAATCAGGGGGTACATTTCCACTTACTTGCGGTTTTGAATATGGGAAAGAGCCTTGTAGGCATTGAGTTTGCGGCGATCGAGCGTGGTCAGATCGTGCCACAGCCGTTGAAATTTTGCCCAGCTCAACTGGCGATTATGGCGAATGCCCCACAGCGACTGATCAAACGAGAGGGTTGCTCCCTTTTGCAGTCGCCGCACAATAAAGCGTTTGATCGTTTCAAAGTTCAGGCTGTGCAGCAGATCGCGATTGACGCTGTTGCCTTGCAGTTGCCAGTGGAAAAGTTCGCTGAGGCTGCGGGCTGTCTCTTGGTCGGCGGCGGAAAGGGTGGCAGCGAATTGGGCAATGCCAGCGCTGACCGGGCTATCGGGGTTTAAATCTGCCAGCACCTGCCAGAGACAGAGCAGCGCTTGGGTGAGACCTGTGGCCTGGGCTTGGGTAATCAGATTATCGAGTGCCCAGCGATCGCGCACGGCCCACCACGCAGAGAGATCGCACAAATCCTTGAGCGCTGTTTTGGGGGCAAAGTCGTCGCGCAGAGAGTGATGTGCCGTTAGCAGTATGGCATCCACAGGATTGGCAACGCGCACGGGCTGGCTGTGGAGAGAGACGGTCACCGCCCGATCGATCAGGTCTTGCACGTTTAACTGCACGCCCGCGATGGCTTTGAGCTGCCAGTGCAGATCAATTTCAAAGCCTTTGGCATCTTTCAAAACCAAGAAATAATTATCTTCGCGGGTGCGCGTGGCTAAGTAGTCTAGATATTCTGTCAGGTTGCCGTCGATGTCGGCTGAGAAACCAAGCTCTGTTAAGGCGGTGCAGGTGGCAGATAGGTCTGCGGGAGGAATTAAAATGTCCACATCACCCACCATGCGATCGCCCGGTTTACCATACAGTCCGGCAATCAGGCCAATGCCTTTAAAGGCGATCGCGTTCACGCCCGCTTGGTTTAACCGATGCAGCACGTGGGCGCTGCGGTAGGATGCGGTGCTCGACTGTACGGCCACCATGCGGCAGAGTTGGGCAAATTCTTGTTTGATGGTGGGGTCGAGGGCAATCTCTAGGGCTTGCAGGCGCTGCCAGACTTGGGGGGTGACGCGCCATTTGTAGGACAGTTGCAGTAGATCTGACCAACCCGCTTC
>DATNOW010000724.1:0-5632 GCA_036703515.1 Chroococcidiopsis sp. | reverse complement strand
GGGGGGGCGCGACTTTCGGGCAACGGCGATCGCCCTGACCCACTATGACATTGATATTCATGGCTGCCGCTATCGCAACTGGCAGCCGTCTTGGGAAGCTCAGGGAGCCGGAGCGCGGGAGTTTGTGGTGCGCCCGACGCTGATCCCGATCGAGAGCTTGATTCCCCAAGGGGTCGACAATGTGCTGATTGGTGGCAAAAGTATGGCGGTGACGCACATTGTCAACGCGATGACGCGGGTTCACTATGGCGAGTGGAGCGTTGGGGCGGCTTCAGGGGCGATCGCCGCTTGGTTAATTACCCATGAAGACAACAGGCTTTCTCCAGCCGAGATTGTGCCGAGGGGTCTGATGCCAACAGTGCAACAGTACCTCCGGCAGCAAGGGCTGCGGCTGGAGTGGTGATCCCCAAACGAAAGGCTTGATCCCCCTAGACGAAGCGCTAGTTGTCGCCGCGAGGGGTGCTGTTGATTTGGGCGAGAGTGTCTTGAATGCGGGGCAGCTGTAAGAAAGTTTGGGCTTGCCCTAAGAGGCGATCGCCCCATAGGTTTTGCCGCAAAAACTCGATATCGGCGTAGCGGTTATCTAAACGCAGGGCGGTTTCACCCAGCAGCAGGGCCTGCTCGGTGTCGCCACGGGCATAGAGCGCTACGGCCATTGCCAGTTGGGGTTCGGGCTGGCTGTTATCAATGCTGACAGCATTTTGCCACTGGCGGACAGCACCATCGACATCGCCTTTTTCGTAGAGGGCTAGGCCGATGTTGTTGACTGCGGGCCAAAAGGTCGCTTCAATATCGACGGCTTTGGAATATTCGGCGATCGCTTGGTCATATTGCTCAAGCATGTAGTAGGCATTGCCCAAGTCAAACAACGCTCCTGGCACCTCGCCATTGACGCGGAGCCCCGCCTGGAGATATTGAATAGAGCGATTGTAGTCTTCTTTGCGGAAATAGGCCGAGCCTAGGGCAAACAGGATCGCTTCGTTTTGGGAATCGAGCGATCGCGCCCGCTGTAAGGCAGAAATTCCGTCATCCCAGCGCTCTTGCTGGAGGTATAAGCTACCCAATAGCGACCAGATTTGGGCGTTGCCCGGTGCGAGCTGGGTGGCCAACTGCGCCCGAGGTAAGGCCAATTCAACCTGCTGAAACTGTGCCAACTGCGCGGCCTCTTGGGCTAATCCGAGACCCTGCTGTTCCAACTTTTCAGCATCAAGCTGAACTACGCGAGGAACCAACGCCTGGGCGATCGCCGGTTGAGCTGCGCTCCATAATCCGACGACGCATAGTAATGATAGGAATGTAGTACGCTTCGACACAGTTTGGCCTTCGACGAGATAACTCACAGGACTCTCAGTAAGCTTAGACGATCTGTCCCCCCATCGTGACAGAAATCTTGCGGAACGACCACTTTGGGGAGGAAGGGAAAACGGGAGGGAAGGAAAACGGGAGGGTGGGTGAAGGGTAAAGGGTAAAAACGTGGTGCAGACATCTTGCCTGCGGGTGAAACCAAGAACAAGGGTGAAGGGGAAAAACGTGGTGCGGGTTCTTGCCTGCTTGCGAGATGCTCTTAGATGGAAAGGGGAAGGGGGCAATGTTTTAGATTTCCGGGAGTGTCAGCAAAATCCGGGGAGTTCGGGGTGGGAATCAGAGTGATCTGGGTTGGATTGGGGGCGGGGGAGCGGGGGATGGGGTTGATGGGTCTGACGAAGGATGAGACAGCGGGGCGTGGTCAAGGTTGGCTTGGGCGTTGCGCCGCCACATGGCGGGTTTGATTCGGCGTAGGGCTGATGCGGGGAAGCGTTGATCCCAGTCGCGATCGCTCAACTGGGCCAGTTCTTGCAGGGTAGGGGCGATGTTCCAGGGGTAGGGCTGAAATTCGGATACGTCGGTTTCTTTGGCAAAACGCTGGTTCCAGGGGCAGACGTCTTGGCAAATGTCGCACCCTGCAACCCATCCTTGGAGATGGGGGGCGATCGCCTCTGGGAGCTGCTCAGCTCGATTTTCGATGGTGTGATAAGCAATGCAGCGGTTGGCATCGACGACAAAGGGCTGGGCGATCGCTCCGGTGGGGCAGGCATCAATGCAGCGCTGGCAGGTGCCGCAATGTTCGGTATGGGGGCGATCGGGCGCTAGTTCTAAATTAGTAATAATGCTGCCCAAAAACACCCAGGAGCCGTATTCGGGCGTGATCACGTTGCTGTTTTTGGCAATCCAGCCGATGCCAGCCCGAGCGGCCCAGGCTTTATCTTGCACGGGGCCGGTGTCGGCATAGTAGCGGGCGCGAATGGTGTCAGCGTGGGATTCTAGCCAGGTGGCTAACTGTTTGAGCTTTTTGTGGAGCACGCGGTGATAGTCGCGCCCCCAGCCATAGCGGGAGATTTTGGCGTACTCTGCCCCGTCGGGGCGTTGGTGGGGGGTGTAGTAGTTGAGCGCTACGGCAATGAGCGATCGCCCGTCGGGCATGATCTGGCGAATGTCTTGGCGGGCCGGGTGCGCCATCCAGCCCATCTCGGCCTGATAGCCCTGGTCTAACCATGCTTTGAGCGCTTGGGTCTGCTGCTGTTCCGCTGGGGTTGCGGCGGCGGCAATCGGGGCAATGCCCACTTTGTGAAAGCCAAGCTCCAGCGCTTTTTGCTTGATCCGATCGCTATCGAGTTGCTGCTCATCCTGCCCCATGATTGCCTCGATTCCCCATCTTGATCATGCTTCTCATTCAAAGGGTGTATATTGCCCGCCGAGGGCCTCAACGATCGCCTTCGTATTACTGACCATCATATTGATATAGCTATCGCCGGGGCTGCCTTTTGCGCCGATTGAATCAGAATAGAGGGCTTGGGGCGACAGCGCCACGCCGGACTCTTCGGCCACGGTGGTGATCAGCTGAGGGTTAATCGTGGTTTCGGCAAAAATGGTTGGTACCCCTGCGCCTTTGATTGACTCCACCAGCGTTTGTACGGTTTGGGCGCTGGGCTGTTCTTCGGTGCTAATGCCAATCAGGGTGCCGATCACCTCTAAGCCATAGGCGTGGGCATAGTATTGGAAGGCGTCGTGGGTGGTGACGAGGCGGCGACGCGCTGCCGGGATAGTGGCAATCTGTGTGCCAATCCACTGGTGCAGCCGTGTTAGCCGCTGTATCAAGGGAGCTGCATTTTGGCTAAACACTTGCTGATCGGTGGGGGAGAGTTCGCTTAACGCGTCTCGAATCCTCTCGACCATCAAAATTACGTTGGCCACACTGCCCCAAACGTGGGGATCAGGCACCTGCTGGTTGTGATAGGCGATCGCCAAGGGGGGCACGACTTCACCCACGGGGAGCTTTTTGGCATTGACCCCTGCGGAATTAATCAGCCGAATGATCCCCGGCTCTAAGTTATAGCCGTTGTAGAGAATCAGGTCGGCTTGCTCTAACGCGACGGTATCGGCCGGTACCGGCTCATAGACATGGGGATCATCGCCTGGTCGAAGAATGCCGGTGACCTGGATCCGATCGCCGCCGATCTGCTCGGTTAAATCAGTCAAGATCGTGCTGGTGGATACTACCGACGGGCGATCGCCTGTTGCCGTGTCGCGATCGCCCCTTGGGTTACAGCTTGCCAAAATTAGCCCGGTCATTACGCCCAGACCTATGAATTTGCGTCGGCTAAGGCGGTGAGGGGCGATCGCCCGGTTGAAGTTCCAATTCATGATCCCCTGCTTGATCTGCTGGCGACTGTACTCAGGTGACTGTAGCGCAGCGGAGTGACGGCTCCGCAAACCCGCAAATTTTCTTTTCATAGTTCTTTCATTATTTGGGCTAAGCTAAACAGATAGCTTTCATTTTTATTTCATTTTTTGAGCGCTTTATGGAACGGGAACCCCATTTAAGACTCGCATCCGCCCCGGCATTTCAATCCCTACAGGCTGAACCTCTGCGGGTTGAACCTCTGCGGGCTGAAATCTCCACGTCGGCTTTGACGGCGAACCTGGCCCCCGAGGGCATCCAAGTGCAAAACCTGGGTGTGCAGTATCGGGCGGTGCAGGCTCTTCGCGCCATTCACCTGGATATTCAGCCGGGCCGGTTGGTGGGCATCATTGGCCCCAACGGTGCCGGCAAAAGCACGCTGATCAAAGCCATGCTGGGGCTGATCCCCAGCGCTAGGGGGACGGCGCTCTACAACGGCAAGCCGCTGGCTCAGCAGTTGCAGCGGGTAGCCTACGTGCCCCAGCGCACCCAGGTCGACTGGAGCTATCCGGCGACGGTGTGGGATGTGGTGTTGATGGGTCGGGTTCGGCACAGCGGTTGGTTTCGTGGGTTTACCGCCAACAGTCGCCATCTGGCCAAGTCTGCCCTAGAGCGGGTGGGTATGTGGGGCTATCGCGATCGCCCCATTGGGCAGCTTTCGGGTGGGCAGCAGCAGCGCGTGTTTCTGGCCCGAGCCCTGACCCAGCAGGCCAAGATTTATTGCTTTGACGAACCGTTTGTCGGGATCGATCAGCGCACCGAAGCGGTGATGTTCGAAATTTTTCGTGAGCTGGCTGCCGAGGGCAATATGGTGCTGGTGATTAACCATGACTTGGGAGAGGCGATCGCCCATTTCGACGACCTGATTTTGCTCAATACCGAGCTGATTGCTGCCGGCCCACGTTCTCAAGTGCTAACCCGCGAACACCTCTACGCCGCCTATGGTGGCAAGGTGGTCTTTTTTGACGGAGAGGCCGCGTAGATGGAACGCCTGCTCGAACCCCTGCAGTATGCGTTTATGCAGCGATCGCTGATCATTGCGATCTTGGTGGGGTTAATTTGTGCGGTGGTGGGCAGCTATTTGATGGTGCAGCGGCTGGCGCTGCTGGGGGATGCCATTAGCCATTCGGTGCTGCCAGGGCTGGCGATCGCCTTTATGATCGGGGCCAATATTTTTGTCGGAGCCTTTATTGCCGGGGTGTTGAGCACGATGGCGATCGCTTTGATTAAGGAGCGATCGCCGATCAAAGAAGACGCCGCCATGGGCATTGTGTTCTCTTCTTGCTTTGCCCTCGGCATTACCCTGATCACGCTGATCCAGCGCGACAACAAAATCGACCTCAACCACTTCCTATTTGGCAACATTCTGGGCGTTACCCTGGGCGAAGTCTGGCAGACGGCGTTGATTTCCGCCCTCGTGATTTTAGTGGTCATCTTGCTCTACAAAGAGCTGCTGTTTTATACCTTTGATCCGCTGGGGGCGCAAGCCGCCGGTTTGCCTACCCATTTGCTTAGCTTTGGGTTGATGGTTTTGATCGCTCTGACTATCGTTGCCAGCATGAAAGCCGTTGGCGTAATTCTGGTACTATCGCTGCTGATCACGCCTGGTGCAACCGCCTATCTGCTGGTCTCGCGCTTACACCAGGTGATGATTGTGGGTGCGGGCATCGGCATTATTGCCAGCATCAGCGGCATGTATCTGAGCTATTTTTACAACTTGCCCTCAGGCCCAGCGATCGTGCTGGTGGCGACCGGCTTTTTTATCTTGGCGTTTCTGTTTAGCCCCAGCTACGGACTCCTGACCCATCCGCGAGTCAATACCCAAGAGTCGATGATTTGGCGGGAGTTGAAAGGATTGCTGAAACGATCAAACCCTCGAAGCTAGTCGAGGGTTTTGTAGGAATGCTGGCAGGG
>DATNOW010000723.1:0-3197 GCA_036703515.1 Chroococcidiopsis sp. | reverse complement strand
GTGGCCTTCAAAGATTTGGGATTTTCGCTGGAGCAGATTGCCCAGCTTTTGAATGACCACGTTTCACCGGCCCAGATGCGCGGCATGCTGCGACTGAAGCAGGCCGAAGTCCAACAGTTGGTGGAAGCCGAGCAAAGGCGGCTGCGGCTCATCGAAACGCGGCTGCAACAGATTGAGCAGGAAGAAGCAGATATCGCAGCCAACACCGCCGTCAACTATGAGGTGGTCTTAAAGCCCATTGAGGCCCAAGTGGTGGTCGCAATTCGCGAGGTGTTACCAAGTTGCACCGATATCAAATCGCTTTACGATGAGCTAGCAACCTATTTGCGATCGCACCGAGTCGAGCGCGTTGGCTTCCCCCAAACCCTTTGGCACGATGAAGATTATCGAATTGAGGATGTCGATGCCGAAGTCGTAATTCCGATTAAGGAAGCGATCGCCGGCAACAGCCGCATTCAATGCTACCGCCTGCCCGACGTGCCACAGATGGCCTGCGTCACCCATCACGGCAGCCAGGATGGGCTAATTCACGCATTCAACGCACTCTTAAACTGGATTGAGCGCAATCAGTTTAAGATCATCGGGGCCAATCGTGAAATCTATTGGCAACCTCAAATCACAGAGGCTAACTTTCTTGCCGTCAATGATTTAGTCGATGATTTAATTATTGAAAGCCAGTTTCCGGTCAGCCCAGCTTCACGGATGGGTAACTGACCTGGCTCTGTAGAGCGCGCCTAGCTGTCTCGCTATCGGTTAGATCAGCCGGTTAGATTAGCTATCGGCTGGATACCGAAGCGGTGCCGCATCTTCCAAATCAGGATTCGCTTCGGGGAGATACAAGCGCTCCTCATTGGCATCATATTCAAACAGCTCAGCATAGCGCCCCCAGTCTACCGCCGTGGCAAACTGACGTTCCGCTTCGGCGTGGGGAAAATGCTCATCCCATACATCCAAAAAGAAATCGGCCCGCATCGACCCACTTTGTTTCTCACGCAAAATTTGAACCATACTGCGCAAAGCGGGCACATGCTTTAGAACCTGCTGCTGAAATAACTCCTTACTGCGCAAGATCGTAGTGGTGGCAAAGTCGTGACCCATATCGGTCAGGCGCACATCCCCTTGGGCCACCTCGGCAAAATGCAGCAGCACCGCCGCATCTAAAATAGGCAGCAAATCATCGACCTCTAGCTGTAGACGTTCCGCCAGTCGTGGGATGTCATCGGTGCCTTCGGGTTGATCGACGATTAGTTCTAACAGACCGCTAATGCCGCCTACGCGGACGTGGGGTAACGGCTTGGAATAGGGTGACTGAGAGGTAACCACCGGGACTGGCGGGGTTGCTGCTGCTACGGCCGTTGCTACCGCCACGGCTCGATTCACTTCAATCTCAGGATTAGTCATGACCGTGTAGATATAATCCACCAGAGATTTAAAGTGCGCGCTGGCGCGATCGTGGGGGCGCGGTAAGTCAATGATCACTTCACCCCGAATCCGCCCAGGATTAGCTCCTAAAATAACAACGCGATCGGACAAAAAAACGGCTTCTTCAATGTTGTGGGTCACAATCAAGATGCTTTTGGCAGGAAACGCTTTAACATTCCACAAATCGTCAATTTCACCGCGCAGGTTCTCAGAGGTCAACACATCTAAGGCGCTAAACGGCTCATCCATAAACAAGACTTGAGGCTCTAGCACAAACGCCCGCGCAAAGCCAACCCGCTGTTTCATCCCGCCCGATAGTTCTTTGGGATAGGCGCTCTCAAAGCCGTCTAACCCGACCAAGTCAATCGCTTTGAGGGCCCGCTGGCGGCGTTCTTCCCGCTTGACGCCCCGTGCTTCTAAACCCAACTCAACGTTTTCTTGCACGGTCAGCCAAGGCAATAGGGCAAAACTTTGAAATACCATGGCCACATTGCGGTTGGCACCCCGAAGGGGCTTGTTGTTGCTCAACACCTGACCTTGGCTGGGCGGGATCAGGCCAGCCATGATGCGGAGCAGTGTGCTTTTGCCGCTGCCACTGCGTCCCAGTAGGGCCACTACTTCCCCCGATTGCACCGTTAAACTGACATGGCTTAAAACGGTGAATTCTCCTTTGCCATCAGGCAGCGGAAAATGTTTGGAAACCTGTTCAACGGTGATCAGGTTAGTATCCTGGGCAGATGCCATCGATTCTCCTCCTCACAGATCGACTCTTCATTACAGATTCCCTCTTGAATACAGATTTCTGCCTGATCACAGCACTTCTCTGCATCACAGTTCTTTTCTACATCACGGCGCTTCTCTGCATCACAAATGGTATTTTGTTTCCGCCAACTGATACAGTCTTCGCCACAGCAAACGATTGATCCCCACGACAAATAAACTCATCATGCCGATACCGAGGGTGATTCGCGGCCAGTCTCCGACGGCTGTGGCGGTTGCAATATAGGCTCCTAAGCCAGTTGCAGTCAGCGTACTCTGCCCCCAGGTAACGATTTCTGAAACAATGCTGGCATTCCAAGCGCCGCCGCTGGCCGTGATGCCCCCGGTCACCCAGGCCGAAAAAATGCCTGGGATAATCAGCTTTTGCCACCGTTTCCACCCGGTCAACCCAATATCTTTTGACATTTCTCGCAGATCGGTGGGGATACTTTGGGCACCGGCAATGGAGTTGAAGAGGATATACCACTGGGCCCCAAGCGCCATCAGCAGGATGCTGCCCCACTCGATGCTAATGTGAGTGCGAATAAAAAACAGGGTGGCAAACGGGAAAATAAAGTTGGCGGGGAAGGATGCCAAAAACTGCACCGCCGGTTGCAAAGCCCTTGCCAGTTTTGGATTAAAACCGATCGCAACGCCGATCGGCGTCCAAATGACGGTCGCAAACAGCAGCAGCACTGTAACCCTCAGCAGAGTCAGCACACCCAGTCCAAAGGCCTTAAACACTTCACCTAGGCCCACAGTGGTCAAAATAAAGTGCAGGGCCGCAGCGACTAAGAGCCCAATCACGGCCCACAAAACTAGGTTGTAGAGGCGATCGCCCACCTGCTGCAGTTCACGATCAGTGTCTACGTCGGGCTTGGGCTGGGTAAAAGCAGATAACACACGGTTGATGGCTTCTGTGGCTGGATTTAGCGCATTGCCGACTAATCGGGGAATGCGGGCTGCTTTGAGCAGGTCATATACCCACGATGCGGGCGCGTCGGCCGAGGCACTTT
>DATNOW010000722.1:0-4742 GCA_036703515.1 Chroococcidiopsis sp. | reverse complement strand
TGGACCGTGTCGATGTTGTGGAGTAGTTTGAGCGATCGCGATCCAGCAAATTTTTGGTTGCGAGAAACAATCAAAAGCAGTTGTCAAACATGTCAAACAGTTGAGCCTAGTTTTTAGAAAAATTGGGGAGGGCAGGCGGGTGGGAGAAGGGTGAGAAAAAAGCAGGGGAAGTGATCAGCCGGGGAATAGTGTTTTCCGGCGAGTCGCTCAGGGATTTGCACGAACATAATGGGAACACACCGGGACATACAATGCTTTCACGGATTTGTCAGTGAGTTATGTCAGTGAATCTTGTCAGTGAGTCATGTCAGTCAATTAGGCTTTAACGAACAAACGTGATCGCCTTCCTCCCTCAGCCTCTGGATGAGGGAAGCCAATCTCAAGGTTAGGGCTATGCCGATGGATCTATCGCCTCTATGGATTTCGCTTAAAACCGCAGGGCTAGCCACGATCGCCACCTTTTTTCTCGGTACAGCAGCGGCCTACTGGATGCTCGACTATCGCGGTCGTTGGAAATCGCTGATTGAAGGAATTTTAATTGCTCCGCTGATTTTGCCGCCGACGGTGGTTGGCTTTCTGCTGCTGCTGCTGCTAGGTAAGAATGGCCCCCTTGGGCAATTGCTGCAAGCCTTGGATGTCACCATTATCTTTACCTGGTATGCCGCTGTAGTGGCCGCTACGGTGGTTTCCTTTCCGCTGATGTATAAAACAGCGCTCGGGGCGTTTGAGCAAGTCGATGCGAGCCTGCTGCATGTCGCTAGAACGCTCGGGGCGTCGCGATGGCGGGTGTTTTGCCAAATTCTTTTGCCCTTGGCGATGCCCGGTTTGGTGGCGGGTGTGACCTTAGCGTTTGCGCGGGCGCTGGGCGAGTTTGGGGCAACGCTGATGCTGGCGGGCAACATTCCGGGGCAGACGCAGACGATGCCGATGGCCATCTACTTTGCGGTCGAGGCCGGGGCTTTGGGGGAAGCGTGGCTGTGGGCGATCGCCATTATGACCCTTTCCCTATCGGGGCTGCTGGCCGTGAACCTCTGGCAGCAGCGCACGTCCCAAAGCCGGCAGCGCTTTCATTCTGGCTTTTTAGAAGCCAATGAGCCGGTCAACCGGGGCGGCAAGCGCACGGAACCGGCCCGGTGGGGGCGATCGCCAGGCGTGTGGTCAGCCCCCGCCCAGGTTGACGGCACGAGCGGGTTGCAGGTCGATATTACCCGGCATGTTTCTAGCTTTGATCTGCAGATTGGGTTTACGGCCCAGCCCGGAAACCTGGGCATTTTAGGCGGCTCTGGGTCGGGCAAGAGTATGCTGCTGCGCTGCATCGCCGGGGTAGAAACGCCCAGCGGCGGGCGGATTCAGCTCAATGGGCGATCGCTATTTGATAGCACTCAGCGCATCAACTTGCCGAGCCATCAGCGCAATGTCAGCCTCGTCTTCCAAAACTATGCGCTGTTTCCCCACCTGACGGTGTCCCAAAATATTGGCTTTGGGCTCCAGCGGTTGCCCCACAATTTGCGCCAGGCGCGCATTGCCCAGCAGCTTGCCCGAGTGCAGCTCCAAGGGTTAGGCGATCGCTATCCCCATCAGCTTTCGGGGGGGCAACAGCAGCGGGTCGCCCTGGCCCGGGCCTTGGCCACCGAGCCAGAGGTGCTGCTGCTCGACGAACCGTTCTCGGCGCTTGATACCCACCTGCGCAGTCAGATGGAGCGGCAACTGCTAGAAACCCTGGCCACCTATCGCGGCATTACCCTATTTGTCACCCATAACCTAGAGGAAGCCTACCGGATTTGCGACACCCTGATGGTGATGTCGGGCGGGCGGGCGATCGCCTACGACAGCAAGCACCAGATTTTTGAACATCCTCAGACCGTGCGGGTGGCGCAGTTGACGGGCTGCAAAAACTTTTCGCGGGCGATCGCTATAGGCCCCAATCGCGTGACGGCGACCGACTGGGGGATTACGCTGGCGGTACTCGAAGCGATCCCCGACCCGGTGACTGATATTGGCATTCGGGCCCATCAAATCAGCATTGTTCCTAGTGCCGTTTCCAGTAATGTTCCTAGTGCGGAGAGCGACAACACCTATCCGGTGTGGCTGGCCAGCACCAGCGAAACGCCCCATCGCGTCACCCTATTTCTCAAATTTAACGGTGTGCCCCAAACGCTCGACGATTACCATGTCCAAGCTGAAGTGTTCAAAGAAAAGTGGAACGCTATTAAAGACCAGCCCTTTCCCTGGCAGGTGCGGCTCGATCCGGCGCGCCTGATGCTGATGGTCGATGGTTAGTGAATGGTTAGTGAATGGTTAGTGGATGGTTGGTTGAGGATTAGTCGAGGATTAGTTTTATTGCTGGATTCAGCAACGCCGAAGGGCATTACGGCAAGATATCCCAACCCAAAATAGCCTTGACCTTTTCTAGCAGCAGAGTCGGCTCCATCGAATCTGAAACCACACCAGAAATGTAATAGCGCTCAGGGATATTGAGGCTTAACCATTTCGCTCTACCGATTAGCAGCACCACCGGAATATCTTGGGTTTTAGCGTTTTGCTTTAGTTTTTCTAAAAATACCAGTCCGTTATCGGCTGCCGTTGTCAGCGACAAGATGATGGCATCGGGCTGCTTTTCTTCGGCTTGACGCAGCCCGTCTGGTGAAATATTGGTGGCCAATACGTCCAAACCGCCCAAATCTGCTAAGCATGCTTGCAAGACTTCTCGAATTGTGGGCTCGTTGCTTGCTAATAGGATTGTCTTGGTGGTCATTGCCACCGCCTGTAAAACATTCATTCATTCAAACTAAAGGGCTGATTGTTAATCCCAAATTTTGGAGGAGCCTGACCAAAATGAATGCGTTCCCCACCGTCTCCCTGAAGGGAGACGGCAATAGTTGGGATAGAAATTGGGATGGGATAATGCCCGTCTTTAGCGAGGATTGCTGTGAGCCGCATGGGGCATCGCATTAGCCGACAAACTCGGTTCAGCAAAGTTAAGCGAGTTGAGCTCAATTCGCATCCGAGATGGCTGAATTTGACCTTGCTTGGGCAAGTACAACTGTAACCCTGATTCGGTTAGCTCGGCGTACACGGATTCGGGATGGATGGCAAAGGGCAAGGGAATCAAACTTTGAAAGCGATCGCCCTCAAAATAGCCTGTGACTGGGTCAGACTCAGCCCACTTGCCACTGAGCAGCACCGTTTCTTGGGCGAGCTGAAGGGTGAGGGTCGAAAGTTGCACATCGGCTAGGCAGATATCGAGCAGAAGCTGATCGGACGATTCGTGAATTGTAATGGCACGCACGGGTGTTTCTTCAGTATTTGCAACCCAAAATGTAGACTGCTGACACTGGTTGAGCAACGTTTGGCACGATTGCTGCAACAGCTGATTGAGTTCATCCACAATTTGCAATATATCCATTGATGGCCCCTCGCTGAGGAAATACGGGTATGAGTCAGGTACTAGTCAAGTACTAGCCAATAGGAGCAACACACGACAATTAATGCAAGACGACTAATGCAAGACGACTAATGCAAGACGATGCACTACGAAGAGAGCCTAAGAAAGAACAATAAAAAACTGGTAAAGATTGCTGTTTTTTAACAAAATCACGGTTTAGTCATGCCAACCCAGCAGGCGCGCTACTTCTAGGGTTAAGCTGGCGGGTTCAATCGGTTTGGTGATCACTCCGGTGACGCCCATTTGGGCAAAGTGGGCGCGATCGCTCGGTAATACCTTAGCCGTCAACAAAATCACCGGTAGCGATCGCGTTGTGGCGTTGGCCTGAAGCTGATCGTAAACAGCAATGCCGTCCATCCCAGGCATCGAGACATCGAGCAAAATGGCATCCACCGATTCTGACTGTAGTAGCTGCAAACATTCTTCGCCTGAAGCGGCGCTGAGGGTATCCCATCCGCCCAAATCTTCTAGGCAGGCCTGCACGAGTTCGCGCAACCGCTCTTCATCGTCTACTACTAGAATGCGTCGGGTTTCCAGGTGATTTTCCATAGGATTGAGTCTATTCCAACCGTGACGACCGTAAAAAAATATAAAAACCAAAGAAACGTCTAGAGATGAGAGCACTGCTCACTGCTCACTGCTCATAACTCACAACTCACATTGCAGCGGGGCGGGGCAGCGATACAAAAAAGGTGCTTCCTTCTCCCAGCGTGCTTTCTACCCAGATCTGACCGCTATGTTGTTCTACAATGCTTTGACAAATCGCCAGGCCTAATCCGGTGCCGCCCTTTTCCCGCGCATCGGAGGCGTCTACCTGCTGAAAGCGTCCAAAAATCGTCTTTAGCTTATCAGCAGGAATGCCGCGCCCGTGGTCGCGGACGGTAAACAGGATGTCGCGATCGCGTTCTTCAACCTGTAGGCTAACCGTAGAGTGTGGGGGAGAAAATTTGATCGCGTTGCTAAGCAGATTGGTTAACGTTTGCACAATTGCCTCTGCGGACGCATACAGCTCAACATCAGTTGCCTCAATACTCAGGGTGACTTGGTTTTGGCTGGCGATCGTTTGCAGCCCGCTGGCGGCCTGCTGCATTAGGTCGGCGGCTTGGCAATAGCCCTTTTCCAGGATGGCGCGCCCGGCTTCTAAGCGCTCTAGGTCTAAAATATCGTTGACTAGGCTGACTAGACGCTGGGTGTCAATCAGGGCAATTTCGAGCATGCGCTTAAATTTGCTGGGTTTGTTGTCGTAAACACCTGCTTTTAATAAACCCAAGGACAGTTGAATAGAGGCCAGAGGCGT
>DATNOW010000721.1:0-2093 GCA_036703515.1 Chroococcidiopsis sp. | reverse complement strand
AGCATCGAGCAGCAGCCCGGTTTTGGCTTGGATGATGGCACTATGCCCTTCGGCGTTGAGGCGATCGCATAGGGCGGCCGTGCGTCGATCTTGCCAGACAATCGCCGGATGGATGGGTTGCCCCGTCGCCCGATCCCAGAGCAGGGTGGTTTCGCGCTGGTTGGTGATGCCGATCGCGGCGATATCGCTGGCGCGGATGCCAATGCGGGCCAGCGCCTCGCTGACAACCCCCAGTTGCGACGACCAGATTTCATCGGGGTCATGTTCCACCCAGCCCGGCTGCGGAAAATATTGCGGAAATTCTTTTTGGGCGATGGTTAAAATCGCGCCGCTGCGATCAAACACGATCGCGCGCGAACTGGTGGTGCCTTGATCGAGGGCGAGAATATAGTCAGACATGGCGATCGTCGTCAAACCCAATGCCAGCAGGATAAACCATCGCTGCCACGATTCGGCAACTCGTCTAATTTATTCACTAAGAAGCATGGATTTATTAACGGTGTAATTCTTAGGTCAGGGCGCACAGCGGTGCGCCCCTACATAGAACTTGGCTGATAGGAATTATTTAATCCACAATCCTAAGGCGCTTCCCAGGAAAGATTCTACTCTCGCCTACTCATTTTTGAAGTCGAGGTTGCCCCGATAGCCCGTGACCAGTCGGCTGCCGTCTTTGAAGATGTGGACTTCGACTTGGTCGCTGGCCCAGGTGATGCGATCGCCAAAGGCAGGGTTAAATACATGCACCCGCTGATTGCTCGAAGAAACTGGCGACTCGGGGCTGTTGATGGCCTGGGACTTAACGTAGGGGCCATCGATCAAAATATCGAGTTCGTCGAGCAACGATTGGGCACCGGCAGGCGCATACTGCGATCGCAATTGTTCTAACGTAAAGCCGCTAAACGACATAACGCTGAGGCCGTGGGCTTTGACGGCCCGGGCCAGGGTGGTTAAGGCCGGGGCTTGCCAAAACGGTTCTCCACCCGAAAAGGTAACGCCCTGGTTGCGTGGATTGCTCAAAATCTTTTCGACTAGGGTATCAACCGCGATTAGCTGGTTGATTTCAAACGACCACGAGTTGGGGTTAAAGCAATCTTCGCATTCTCGCAAACAGCCCTGCACCCAGATCACCGCGCGACAGCCGGGGCCATTGACCTCCGACTCATCCACGTAACCCATGATGTTGAGATACCCCGCCGGAATTTCCAGTAACTTGAGATAGGCATTGGTTTGTGCTGCGGTCATAATAGCCTCGCTGTGCTTCTTTGATAGCTGATTCTGGTGGCTAGTTCTGTTGTGGTTTGGCCGCTGGGAGGATCGCGATCGCCTGCTCTAGTTGCTAATGGATCTGGGCGCTAATGGGCGCGTGGAATGGAGTGGGATGGGTTGGCGAACCCTCTCGGGATGAGAATGGCCGCATCGGGTCATGCGGCGCGAAATGCGGCTTACTCATAGCCTAGTGCAGATCGAGACTAACCCTCTGAGCCGTAATTTAAACTTCAAACTTGGGTTCAAAATGGGGCGGCGATCGGCAGAAATTGCACCAAAATCGCGATCGCCCTGCTGCGAGAGAACAGCCCTATGGCAAGATGACTAGCATCCTGTTTGCTAAACGGTCGCCGCTGTGAAAACCATTGAGTCTTTTACTAAAGTCTTTCAACAGCCCAAAATGGCTGCCCTGCTGTGTTTGGGGTTTGCCTCTGGGCTACCGCTGTTTCTCACCAGCCGCACCTTGCAAGCGTGGATGACGGTGGAGGGCGTTGACCTGGGCGCGATTGGGCTATTTAGCCTGGTGGCTTTGCCCTATTCCCTCAAGTTTTTGTGGTCGCCGCTGCTCGATCGGTTTGTGCCGCCGTTTTTGGGGCGCAGGCGGGGCTGGCTGGTGATTACCCAAGTCGGTCTGGTGCTGGCGATCGCCCTGATGTCGCTCCAAAAGCCATCCCAAGCCTTACAGCTATTGGGCATTAATGCGCTGCTGATTGCCTTCCTTAGCGCCAGCCAAGATATCGCCTTTGATGCCTACCGCACCGATGTTTTAGAAGAACGGGAAATGGGCGCTGGGGCAGCGGTGGCGGTGCTGGGCTATCGGATTGCGC
>DATNOW010000720.1:0-10893 GCA_036703515.1 Chroococcidiopsis sp. | reverse complement strand
GGGGGCTTTTTTATCGATCCCTGGCGGCCGGTCGAGACGGCCCTGATTACCCATGCCCACGCCGATCACGCCCGTTCTGGCTCGCAGCGCTATATTGCCACACACCTGTCGGAAGGGGTCTTGCGCAAACGCCTGGGCGATTGCCTGCCGTTTGAGGGCGTCGAGTACGGTGAAAAAATTAAGCTGGGCCACACCTGGGTGTCGTTCCATCCGGCCGGGCATGTGTTGGGATCAGCCCAGATTCGAGTCGAGCATGGCGACGAGGTGTGGGTGGTATCAGGCGACTACAAGCGCTGCGCCGATCCCACCTGCGCCCCCTTTGAAGTCGTGCCCTGTCAGACTTTTATTACAGAGGCCACCTTTGGCTTGCCGATTTATCACTGGCAGCCCGGGGCTGAAACCGGGCGGGCTATCTACGACTGGTGGCAGAGCGATCGCGATCGCCCCTCTCTGCTGTTTTGCTATGCCTTTGGCAAAGCCCAGCGGATTTTGGCCGAACTTGGGCAGTATAGCGATCGCCCCGTCTATGTGCATGGGGCGATTCATAGCCTGACTGAGCTTTACCGCCAGTTGGGAGTCGCCATGGTGCCGACCATTCCCGCTTCAGAAATGCCGCGTGACTACAAATTTAACGGCGATTTAGTGTTGGCTCCCCCTTCGGGGCATCGCTCTAGCTGGATGAAGCGCTTTCCCCATCCCCAAACGGGGTTTGCCTCAGGCTGGATGGCGGTGCGCGGGGCCCGCCGCCGGGGTGGATACGAACGCGGCTTTGTGCTGTCGGATCATGCCGATTGGCAAGGGCTGGTTACCACAATCCAGCAGACGGGGGCTGAGACGGTTTATGTCACCCATGGCCAGTCGGATGTGCTGTCGCGCTATTTGGTCGAGGTGTGTGGCATTAATGCCATGCCCCTGACAACGCTATTTGAAGGCGAGAGCGATATCTAGCGCTGCTTTTTACCGCTGGGCTTCCATAGACTGCACCACAGTCAGCAACTCCTCAGGCTTGTGAATCAGAAAATCAGGTCTTTGGCGCAGGAGCGCTTCTTGGGAGTTAAACCCCCAACTGACCGCAATCACGCGGATTTGAATATTTTGGGCTGCTTCAATGTCGCGGGTTTCATCGCCAACGTAGACCATTTGCCGCACATCTAAGCTGTGCTTTTTGAGCAGATGGCGAATCACGCGAGCTTTGCCAAATAGCGTTGTGCCGGAATAGACAAAGTCAAACAGGTTGCCTAAACCATTGGTTTCGAGAAAGGCGCTGACGTTGTCTTGGGAGTTGGAGGTGACGATGCCCAGCGCATTGCCCCGCTGCTTGAGCAACTGCAAAGCCTCCGACATCCCCGGAATCGGCTTGAGGTGATGGATTTCTTGGCGCAGTTCTGCCTTTAGCCGACGCAACAAAAACGGCAGACGAAACAGCGGAATGCCCGATTGTTTGATAATTTCTCTGGAGTCTAGATTGCGTAGCCGAATCACATCTGCCGCGGTAGTGGGCTTGTGACCCAGTTCGATCGCCAGTCTGTTGGTAATCCGCAAAACTGCATCGAAGGTATCGGCAATGGTGCCATCAAAGTCGAAAACAATAACTTTCACACAAGTTGCATTTCACACAGATTGCAGCAGGCAGAGGTATTAGGCGATCGCCCCTTCCATCCTATAGCGCTTCGCGAGTTTTAGGATTTCTTGGGACGTTCGGGCCCACGCGCCATCGCCGCTTGGCGATCGCCCAGTGCGTCTTTAGAGTCGCGGGCCTTGCTGGGCTCTGGCTCTGGGCTGAGCTGTTGCCGCCCATTGCGAATAATCCGCAGCATTTCGCTCAACTGATGCTCCATGTTTTGCAAAACTCGATCGGCGTAGGCATCCGCCCCCGACTGGATATCTTCGCACTCGGCGATCGCCATTTGGCGAATTTCTTCGGATTCTTGTTGGGCATGCCGCCGCATCCGATCAATGTCTTCGAGGGTTTGTTCGCGCACCTCTTCACACTCTTGCTGCACCCGCTGCCGAATCTGCTGGATTTCTAGCTCAGCCTGACGCATCAGGTTCATTTCGTCGAGAATCTGCGCAGCCCGGCGTTCGGCCGTTTCAATAATCTCCTGGGCATATTGCTCAGCTTCGAGCAAAATCTCTTCTTTTTGCAGCACCACCTCCGTTGCCTCTTGAAAGGCCGTGGGCAAATTGAGCCGAATCAAATCGAGCTGATCGAGAAACTGCTCTTCGTCAATCAGGGTGCGACGGGTCAAAAACACACGGGGACTATCCAGCAGCATTTCTTCTAGCTTGTTAAGCTCCCGCTGGATATCGACCCCTCCGACTCTGGATGGTTCTCGATGCACAAGATTGCCGGAGGAGGTGCCGGCATTGACAATAGCTCCGTTGCGGTCTGAGCTCATGGCAGAGGCGTCTTGGCGTAACATTGGCGAACTAGGCTGCGAACTTAGGAGTGAAACAAACGGCGGATGTCGGGCTTGATTAACAGGCACCCCATAGGCGGCGGATGTCGGAAGCGACGGTTGGGGGAACGAGATGATCCACCGGGCCTCCAAATTTAGCAATTTCCTTAACCAGACTGCTGCTCAAAAAACTATATTCGTTGGAAGTCGCCAAAAAAACGGTTTCGATTTCATCAGAGAGCGTTTTGTTAGTATGGGCCATTTGCAGCTCTTTTTCAAAGTCGGAAAGAACCCGCAGACCCCGAAGTAACACCCCGGCCTTGCGCATTTTGGCATAGTTAACGGTCAGCCCATCAAAGCGATCGACTTCGACATTGGGCAGGTGATGGGTAGCGAGGGCAATCTGCTCTAGGCGTTCTTCCACTGAAAACAGCGGTTTTTTGTTCGGGTTTTGGAGCACCACGACGATGACTTGGTCAAAAAGCTGACAGCCCCGCTTAATGATGTCTAAATGCCCCAGCGTTATGGGATCAAAGCTACCCGGATACACTGCAATCACGGCGGTTGGTTGTTGAGGGTTGAGGGAATTATACCGGAGACTTTCACATTTCGTGAGAGCGGCGCGGGGCGATCGCCCAAGCATCACCGACCCATCTCCAAACTATCACCCAAGCTTTGCCAAATGCTGATCCCCGCATTGTATCCTCCCCCTAGACTGGTTTGCACTCTGTCTACAGACTAGGAAGGTTACGGCCCTTAGGAAGGCTTACGGCCCTGCTCTCAGCGCTCATCCCCAAACAATGAGTCTTTCTACTATGGCTGGCCCTGCCCCATCCGGACAATTTGTGGAGGGCGAGGAATGAAGCGGAGGGTAGCCATGCAGCCTAGCGGCTAATCGACATTATTTGTCACTATTCGATTTGTCACTATTCGTCGTGGGAGTCTTTGCTCGTCACAAATCGGTTAGCGACGGTTTCAGGCTGAATGGCAGATAAAATAATGTGACCCGAATCAGTAATAATCACCGCACGCGTACGGCGGCCGTAGGTTGCATCCACAAGCTGACCGCGATCGCGTGCATCAGTAATGATACGCTTGATGGGGGCGGACTCTGGACTAACAATGGCAATCACTCGATTGGCAGAAACGATATTGCCAAAGCCGATATTGATGAGTTTGATATCCATACCTGAATCACCTCACGCAGGAGGAGTCCGCTAGGTGTTAGCCATGATCCTATCGATAAATTTTTTCTTCGACAAGAAAAAACTCCAAAAAACATTCAATATTTTCCTTTAATTACCTATATTTTAAGATTTCCGCCGCTTAGTGTCCATTAGAGACGGTTCTAGGCGCTCACCGACTTTAACTTTTGCAGAAATTTTGCACCTATTGTGCGTTGGATAAACTGTATTTTCTAATCTTTTTTTCTAATAGTATTCGTTAGGTTTGACGTGCAACCTGTTGATTTCACCACGCTGACGGCCGCCTGCGCCGAACTGCGGGCCGAGTGGCTGCCCGCCCGCTTAGAGCAGGTTTACCAGCGCGATCGCCACACCCTGTCGCTGGCGCTGCGTACCATTGATCGGCGGGCCTGGCTAACGCTTTCCTGGCACCCCCAGGCCGCACGCGTCTGCATAGACGATCCACCGCCGCGATCGCCCGATACCTTTACCTTTAGCCAGCAGTTGCGCCATCAGCTCAACGGTTTAGCCCTCGTCGCCATCGAGGCGATCGCCCCCTGGGAGCGAGCCTTAGACTTTCGTTTTGCGCGTCGTCCGGGGGATCCAGCGCTGTGGCACCTGTATGTCGAGATCATGGGCAAATACAGCAACGTGATCTTGACCACCCCCGATCAGCAAATCGTCAGCGTCGCCCACCAGGTCAGCACCCAGCAGTCGAGCGTGCGGGCTGTGCTCACCGGGCAGCCCTACGAATTTCCGCCCGCCCTGACCGACCCGGCCCCCAGCCTGGAAGAACCCCAGGAGCGCTGGCAAGAACGACTGAGCCTGATCCCCTACCCACTCCAGCGATCGCTCCTGAAAAACTATCGCGGGCTCAGCACGGTCTTAGCGCGCACGCTGGTGCAAGCCGCAGGGCTGAATCCCAACCAGTTAACCGATAGCCTCAGTGAGGCCGACTGGGCCCGCCTGTTTCAGCGTTGGCACGAGTGGCTGCGATCGCTCAACAGCGGCCACTTCCAGCCGGGCTGGCTCACCGAAGGGTATACCGTCATGGGCTGGGGTGCAGTGCGCCCCGCCGCCAGCGTCCATGAGGTGCTGCGTCACTACTATCGCGACCAGCTCGATCGCCAAGACTTTGTCCAGCTTCACCACCAAATCAGCCAGCGCCTCACCGGACTGCTCAAAAAGCTCTACGTCAAAGCCGCCGACTTTCGCGCCCGCCTCCAGCAATCGGACGGAGCCGACGACTACAAAGCGCAAGCCGACTTGCTCATGGCCTACCTGCACGAATGGCAGCCCGGCATGGTGGTAATCAACCTGGCCGACTTTAGCACCGGGGAAACCATCGCCATCCGCCTCGATCCTGAAAAAAACGCCGTTCAAAACGCCCAAGCGCTCTACAAACGACACCAAAAGCTAAAGCGATCGCGGGCCGCCATCGAGCCACTCCTGGCCGACGTGCAAAGTGAAATCGACTACCTCGAACAAGTCGAAGTCGCTCTCGCCCTTGCCGATCAACCGGCGATCGCCCCCGCCAGCGCCGAAGTGAACAGCGCCCTCCCCGCTGAACATCGCCCAACCCACGACCTCACCACCCTGACAGAAATCCGCGACGAACTCATTCAGCAAGGCTACCTCAACGACCCCGACCAGCGCTATCGCAGCGCCCCCGCCGAGCAAACCGAAAATTATCTACGTTACCAGACCCCCAGCGGCTTTGAAGTATGGATCGGGCGCAACAACCGCCAAAACGACATCCTCACCTTCCGCGTCGCCGGAGACTACGACCTGTGGTTTCATAGCCAAGAAATCCCCGGCAGCCACGTCCTGCTCAGGCTTACCCCAGGAGCCGTCCCCGACGAACGCGACCTACAATTTACCGCCAACCTAGCCGCATACCACAGCCGCGCCCGCCAAAGCGACCAAGTCCCCGTCATCTACACCGAACCCAAACACGTTTATAAACCCAAAGGAGCCAAACCCGGCATCGCCATCTACAAACACGAGCGGATCATTTGGGGAAAACCGGGGGGAATTAGTGGGCAGGGAGAAAAGGGTGAAGGATAAAGGGTGAAGGGTGAAAGATGGGTGGGGGGAGAGTGGGAGGGTGGGTGAGTGAGTCATTGGTCAGTGGTGCAAGACCGGAAAGGAAAGGTGAAGGGTGAAGGGTGAAGGGGAAAGGGTGAAAGCGTGGTGCGGGCGTCTTGACCGTGTGCGAAAGACCTCGCATTGAGAAAAGCCCAAAACTTAAGACCAAAACGGGTATTGCAATGCGAAGCGCTCAGACAAGACCCAACCAGCCAAAACATGCGGAGGGAGGCGTGGAGGGACGCGCTTCGTCCTTCCACTGGGGGTTTGGGGGCTAGCCCCCAAAGACGCTGACTGTTTGCCGATAGATTCTCACTAGCCACCCACCCCCACCATCCCCCAACTACTCTCCATGCACCCTTTACACCCTTCACGACGGTGGCCTTCACGACGGCGGCAACACCGACTTATTGCTTGTCCCTAGACAAAACCCTAACCCCACCGCCATCAACGTCGCCGCACCAATCAACCCCGGCGTCAGCGGCTCCTTTAAAAACACCACCGAAATCACCGCCCCGCTAAACGGAAACAGCGAAAACAGCGTACCCGTTTGCGAGGTACCGATATACCGCAGCGCCATCAAAAAACAAATAAACGTTAGCCCAATACAGAGAAAGCCAGCGATCGCAATTCCCTGGAGCGTCGGCCAAGGCGGCAGCTTATTGCCGATCAGCAGCGCCAGCGTCACATTAAAACTACCGCTGATCCCCGTCTTCCAAAAAATCACCTGGAGCGGATCATTGCTAGAAACCTTGTGCGTCAGATTACTCGTCGTCGCCCAGGCCAACGCCGCCCCAACTACCGCCAGCGCCCCCCACGACATCCGCACCTCTGACCCCTCACCCAAGACAAGCACCATACTGCCTGCCGTAATAAACGCTAATCCTAGCGCCAGCTGTCGATTAAAAACTTCTCGAAACACGACCCAGGCAATCAGCGCCGTAAACACCCCCTCTAGGTTGAGCAACAGCGAAGCCGAGGCCGCCGTGCTGTGGGCAATGCCAAAAGCCTGTAGCACCGGAGCAATCATCCCCCCAGCGACTACCGATCCCCATAGCCACCACCAGTCTTTACCAACCAAACCACCCTTGGCAGGTCGCCGGGCGATCGCCCAGCGACCCAGGTAGATCAACACCGTCCCCAGCGCGGCTCCCAGATCCAGCAATCCTGCCAGCATCCAGGGATCAACCTGCTTGAGAAACACCTTAGAAAGCGGAATACTGGCGCTGTATAAAAGCGGCGCTGCGATCGCAAACAGGATACCGGGAGATAAAACCCAGCGCTGATTTTGGGTCATTCTGTTGCCTAATCTATGGCTAACTGGGATTTTACGCAAACACACCTAATACTAGTGTGCAAACTAGCCTGCAAACATCCCAGTATGCCAAATCATGGGCGACGATCAGCATCTTCGTCGCCTCAACATTAGGGGCTTTCAGCGACGCTGTATTCCACGATCTCGTTATTTTCACTAAACACCACAAACAGATCGCGGCGGCCGCCTTCAAATTCACAGGTCAAAACCACAAGCGACGAATCACCGGGGGTGTTGTCGAGGGAAGCGGCGCGGCTGCGAATGCTAACGTTTTGCAATGCACCCAATTCGTTGGTCAGATCTTCCCAGTTACTGATTAAGCTATCGAGTTTGACCACCGGCCGCAGGCTGCTGTCATAGAGGCTCAGGGCCGCGTTATAGTCACCGCTCGATAGGTAGTTGACAAAATCCATCGCGATCGCTTCTGGAGTGCTAGCCTGAGCAATCAGCAGACCCGATTGTGCAGCGCCCGCAGGTGCTCCCACAGAGCCCTGGGTGTTGGCAGCCAAAGCAGTCGCAGGCAGCGCGATCGCGGCTAAACTCGACGAGATCAATGCTACTAGAATGCTTGTTTTCATCGTCATAACCCCATTTGTAACCTTACAGTTAATACCAAGTCCAATCTTATTAAGAGACGATCGAAGTGTGATCGATGTGCCCATCATGGCTCAAAGTGACTTGCTATGGTTCAAAATAAAGCTCAATGAAGCCTGATGGAGCCATACTGCCCCTACGCACTGGAGCCCCGATGCCGATGAATATCACCGATCTATCGAGTCTATCGAGTGAAAATGCTCTCCTAGCCGTTGGCTATGACGACATTGAGGCCGCCGCACAGCGGCTTAGCGGTGTTGCCCATCGCACCCCCGTTTTAACCTCTCGCACCGTCAACGCGCGCACCGGCAGTCAGGTCTTTTTTAAGTGCGAAAACTTCCAGCGGACGGGATCGTTTAAGTTTCGGGGAGCCTACAACGCCCTCTCGCAACTGTCAGCCGAGCAGCAGCAGCGCGGCGTCGTGACCTATTCCTCCGGCAACCACGCCCAGGCGATCGCCCTCTCTGGCCGGTTGCTCAACATCCCCACCGCCATCGTCATGCCAGCAGATGCCCCCGCCGTCAAACAGGCTGCAACCCGCGGCTATGGGGCCGAGGTGATCCTCTACAATCGGGCCAACGCCGTGCGCGAAACCGTGTGCCAAACCATCGCAGGCGATCGCGGCTCGGTGATCATTCCCCCTTACGATCATCCCCACATCATTGCCGGTCAGGGCACGGCCGCTAAAGAGCTAATCGACGAAGTGGGCCCCCTTGACTACCTGCTGGTGTGCTGTGGCGGCGGCGGGCTGCTGTTGGGTAGTGCGATCGCTGCCCATCGTCTTTCCCCAGGCTGCCACGTGATTGGCGTCGAGCCCGCCGCTGGTGACGACGCCACCCGCTCGTTTTACAGCAAGACCCTGCAAACCGTCTCTAACCCCGACACCCTAGCCGACGGGGCCCGCACCCCGAGCCTCGGCAAACTCACCTTTCCGCTAGTGCTGCATTACGTCCACGACATGGTAGCCGTCCCCGACGACGCCCTCCTGCGCACGCTGCACTGGCTGTGGGAGCGGCTCAAAATCGTAGTCGAGCCCACCGGGGCCTTAGCGGCCACAGCGCTGCTAGAAGGCCGGGTGAATGCACCGGGGGCTCGGGTTGGCGTCATCATCAGCGGTGGCAATGTCGATTTACAGCAGGCCGGGCAATGGTTTGGTGGCGGTCACGCTGGAGAGCATGGCCCCCAATCTCAGGGAACTACAGATCCGGAAACTACAGGTCAGGAAACTACAGGTCATGGAACTACAGCTTGACCGCGTTGAGACCGCATTGGGGACGCTGTTGGTAGTCACCGATGACACGCACCTGTGCGCCCTCGACTACGACGATTACCACAGCCGCATGATGGCACTGCTCAACCAGCGCCACGGGCCAGTAACGCTCACCCCCGCCGTTAACCCCCTGGGAATTGGCGATCGCCTCCAGTCTTATTTCGCAGGCGACTTGGCCGCGCTAGAGGAAATTGCCGTCAATCCCAGCGGCACAGCCTTTCAGCAGCAGGTGTGGGCAATGCTGAGGCGCATTCCCCCTGGACAAACAACCTCCTATGGGGCGCTGGCCGCTCAGCTCGGCAAGCCCAAGGCCAGTCGCGCCGTCGGCCTAGCCAATTCCCTCAACCCGATTGCCATTGTCATCCCTTGCCATCGGGTGATTGGGGCCAATGGCACGCTGACGGGCTACGCTGGCGGGCTAGAGCGCAAGCGCTGGCTGCTGCAGCATGAGGGCTGCCGGGTAGATTTGAGGGCTCCTTCCGCCAAAGCAAGTCAGGAAAAAGATGGGGAGCGATCGCCCACTAGTCCTGCTAACACTAGTCCCACCACTCATTCCCCCACAGCTCTACCTGACGAACCCAATGGCGTCGAGCAGCTTTCGCTGCGACTTTAAAAACGATGTTTGAAAAGTCCTACGCTTGGTAGTCAAATGTCTTGGATCCCCCTAAATCCCCCTTAAATAAGGAGGACTTTAGAAACAGTTCCCCACTTTTTAAGGGGGGGCTAGGGGGATCAGCAGCAGGTTACTCACGACCGCCAATCAAACCTGGACGGTGGCTTTATCTTCCCCTTGAGTCGGGCGCTGATAGTCACCATTGGCATCCATATCAACCTGCATCAGCGTGCCTTCGCCAGTAATCAGGCGCGCACCCCGGTTGCGGGTGAAATAGTTCCAGCCCCACTGCAGCATGACGATCAGCTTGTTGTCGTATTCAATCAGGTAGTAAATGTGGGCAAACACCCAGACAAACCAGGCGATCGGGCCCGAGAATTTGACAAAGCCTAAATCCGCCACTGCCGCATTTTGACCGATCACCGCGAGACTGCCGCCATCTTCATAGCGGAAAGCTGGCGTCGTCTGCCCAGCCAGGCGGCGGCGGATCAGCTGCGCGACGTATTGGCCCTGCTGCATGGCCACAGGCGCAACCCCCGGCAGCGGTTTATCGCCCTGGTGAGCATAGTGGGCCAGATCGCCAATCACAAAGATATTGTCGTGGTTAGGCAGGGTCAGATCAGGCTCAACGATCACGCGACCGGCCCGGTCGAGACTAGCTCCAGCCCGTTCTGCTAAGACGGCTCCCATTTCTGAGGCTTTTACCCCTGCCGCCCAGAGGACGGTTTTGGCAGAAATCTGCTCGATGCGATCGCCCTGTTTGGCGGTGACCACATCATCGGCAATGTTGGTCACGAGGGTTTTGGTCAACACCGTGACGCCCAACTTTTCGAGCGACCCTTGGGCTTTGGCCGACAGGTCGGGGGGATAGGGCGGCAGGATGCGATCCATTCCTTCTAATAAAAGAATTTTGGTTTCGCTGGTGTCAATGTTGCGGAAGTCGCTCTTGAGGGTGTTGTAGGCCAGCTCGGCGATCGCCCCAGCCAGTTCCACCCCAGTCGGGCCGCCCCCCACGATCACAAAGGTGAGCCAGGCCAGTCGCTGCTCGGGGTCAGCTTCTTTTTCGGCCGCTTCAAAGGCCATAAAAATCCGTCGGCGCATTTCCAGCGCGTCTTCTACGGTTTTCAGACCCGGTGCAGTCGGCTTCCAATGATCGTTGCCAAAATAGTGGTGGCTGACCCCCGTCGCCACAATCAGGCTGTCATAGGAAAGGGTCTGACTGCGGGTAATCAGCGTTTTTTCCTGCGGATCAAGGTCAATCACCTCGTCCATCAGCACTTGGACGTTTTTGTTTTTGCTCAGAATGCCGCGCAGGGGCGATGAAATATCGGCAGGCGAAAGCGTCCCCGTCGCCACTTGGTAGAGCAAGGGTTGAAACAGGTGAAAATTGCGCTTGTCGATCAGCGTCACCGTGACTGAGGGATTGTCTA
>DATNOW010000719.1:0-8099 GCA_036703515.1 Chroococcidiopsis sp. | reverse complement strand
AGCCACTCAACTGGCGAATGCGCGATTTTTATGCCGGAATTGGGAATAAAACCATCTTTACCTACGGTCAGCAGCGCCATATTGAGACCGATTGGCTGGATCTGATCGACGCGATTGATCGAGGCTGGTCGCCGCTGTCTTGGTCGCCAGACAATTTTCTAGAGGCGTTCCCCCTGCCGCTGCAATACAACCCAATTCACCAACGGTTTCAGGGCGATCGCACTACCCTCGTTCCCAATCTGGTTTTGTAGGGACAAGAACCAGAGCCCAAAAACGGTCGCCCAGAAAACCCAGTCAACAAAATCTAGCGCACAAAATCTTCGGTACACCTGTGCTACTGTGAATAGCTAACCGATGATTACCGAATGACTCAGGGATGATTTACCAGATTAGGCGAGCATCCATCGGGACAGTATTCGCAAGCAGGGTGTGATGGCTTAGTCGCAGCAGATCATGGGGGGTTTGATGTAAATGCCTGCCCATGCCTGCTCATGCCTGCCCATGCCGTACAAACGTTCAACCAAGTGTAGTGAAAAGGGACTTGAGGAGTGGAAGCCCAATCAACGCAACTGGAGCCTATCATCCAACAAATTGCCGAAGCCATGCTGGCCACCACGGAAACCGTGGAGCTTCTTTCCAAGCAGGTCGATACGTTGACCCAGCAAGTGCAGCAACAGGGATATCAAATTTTTGCCTTAAGTGACGCTGTACAAACGCTGGCCGAAAACCACGACAGCGCCATAGAGCGCCTCGACCGTTTAACAGACACTTTGCAGCAGCTTGTGACTGCGATCGCCAATAATGCCGACAAATCTGCGCCCTAATCGCGATTTTGACCGCTGAGCGGGGAATGGTTCCGAGATTGGCAATCTGGCCTACCGTTCTGATGTTTATAATCAGGTTTACGCGTTCACAACCTCGGGGGCATTTGCTGGGTTGATGATTCCCAGTGCCACCCTGACCTCCCCTCGACGTTGACTTGGCCGATTCGTTACCCACTTCCACGATTGGTCTACCGATGGTGCCTCTTCCATTCGCTATACGCTGCGTGTGTTCCGTCGATTTGGCTGACAATTTGAGTTCTGTCCTGAAGCAGGACAGCAGTCAGGGAAATTTCGTAGATTAAGTAGAGATTTTTATTGATGGGTGGGAATTTGAGTATAAGTAGGGAAACTGGTATTCAAGGATCACCACTGATGTCACCGGCGGAGGCACTGACGCAAGACTGGCAATCGCGCCTGCAAACCGATTGCCCAGATCATTCCCTGGCTGTGCATGAGAGTATCGTGCAATGGCTTTTGGGCGAAGATCTGAATCGGTTTAGTGAGCTATCCCCGGCGCAGCTGGCGATCGCAAAACAGGCCATGGACTATCGCTATCGGATCTTGCGGCAGCGCTATCTGGGGGCACGCCCCGATGAGGCCCACCGCAACCTGCTACAGCGGCTGAGCAGTTTATTTCTGATTCGCAGCAAAATCCGCACCTGGGTGGCCCTCTCTCGCGATCGCCACCGCAGCGTCATGGACGTATTGCAAGAGGTCGTACAAGAGCTGATCCAAAGCGACAGCTACATCCGCCAGCAAATGCAGTGGATTGGACAGTGCACGCCCAACCCCCGGCTGCGCAATGCCCTGATTTTAGCCAGCATCGAAGAATACTGCCTCCGCCCCATTCGCAACCAGCCGCTCCTAGTCTATCGATTTGTTAACTACCTGCGGCGATCGCAGCGTGGCGGCATGACCCAAGTGCCCACCGGGGAACTGGTGCGGCTTGTCTCCGATGAGATCGCCCCCGATGATGCCGAAAATCCGCTCAGCCTGCTGGATGCCCAAGCGGTGGCCCAATACCAAGACACCCAAGCCTTCGAAGAACAGCGCACCATGCGGACAAGCGTGAAGCAGGAGTTTTTAGACTACCTGCAAACCGAAGTCGATGACCCTGACGCGGCCCGCTGGTTAGAACTGCACTTGCAAGGCCAATCCCAAGATGCGATCGCCCGCACCCTCAACCGCCCGATCAAAGAAATTTACCGCTTAAGAGAAAAAATTAGCTACCACGCCATCCGGGTCTTTACCCTGAAAAGTCAGCCGGGGCTAGTGATGGAATGGCTAGGCACCTCGATTCACCACAATTTTGGGCTAACACCCAGCCAGTGGGAAGGGTTTTGGGCCTCCCTCAGCGCCGAACAGCAGCACATTATCCAAGCGTTCAAAACGGGCACCAAAACCACCGAGGCGATCGCCAAAGAGCTTAATCTGAAGCCCAATCAGATCATGGGAGAATGGTCTAAGATTTACTTATCGGCCCAGTCTTTCCGGAATGAGTCCTGATTTTTTTGATAGATCTAGCCATAGGACATTTTATCTGGCCACTATTATTTTGGGCGATAAATCCCTAGCATTCGCACAATCCCTACAACTCAGGAGTGAAGATTCGTTAACAAATCGACGCTAAAGATTAAAGGCAGCGATTCTAGCGTAACTGTCACGTAGTCGTCACGTAACTGTCAAGAATTGCTCCTAACGTTCTGATTTTTGCTGATTTTGATTGTTCTCAGCCCCGACAGAATCTCCAAATCAACCCAACGTCTCAGTTTGAGCCCGCATTTCATTCCACATTCATCCCACATACGTTAGGGTGGCGGAGCTTTTTTAGCAGTTCACGCCCTGCGTGAATCATTAACCCTCAGGATGGAATCGATCACCGTTTGCTCAACGTAGCCTACTGTGTTCCCATCTCAACCCCAATTGTTATTTGAGCTAGGCGATTGCAATTCTTAATCATTAGCTTCCGGCGTCTGCTATGGAGTCTCCTTTAAGCGATCATTCCAAGTCAAAATCACCTGAGTCGATGCAAGAGCGAGTCTTGTCTCAATTTCAGGGAGATTTTGTCGAGCGGCTGAATGTTGAGCAGATGTTTATTCTGATTGACGGCGTTTTGCCCTTCGAAGCCTGTCTTTATTACCAAGTTTTGCCACTGTTTCTGGAAGGAAGTCGGCTCAACTTGGGGATGGTCACCCCCGACGATTCCTCTGCTATCGACTACGTCCGTCGCATTATTACTTACCACAATTTTTCGTTGACGACGCGCTCCATTTCGTCAACCGCACTGCAAACGGTCTTATCTGCCTATCTCAACTATTCCGGTAGCCGCCAATCATCCTCTACACCAGCGTCGCCAGGTCGTCACAATCGCAAGTCTCGGGCGCGAGCCGAGCAGTCTGTTGATCCAAATTTTCAGCAGACTCTTGTAGTCGATAGCCCGGATGAACTCAACGGCGCGGGCTTTTCCAGCTCAGATGCGAGCACCAGTTTGCCTCAGGAAGCCCCCCACGAGCCCTCTAAGCGTCCATCGCCGGTCTCCGGGGCAGCGTCCACTCGCAAAGCCCCCCATCCTACTCCGGCAGGACACGGGCATACTGACGAGTTGGCTCAGCCGCCGCTAGAACTTGCGTCATCATCGGTGAAAAATTCAGTGGCGGATGCAGTGACGGGTTCGATCACAAATGCAGTGGCAGATACCGCTACCGCTGCATCGCCCGTTTCCCAAGCCGCCCAGCCCGCCACGGCAGAATCGTTGAATCGGGCCGAGTCTGTTGCAGCCAAGGCAGGGAGCACATCAGAAGCAGTAAAAGCAGCATCCCCAAGCAGCGCTGCGGCTCAGTCAGCCTCGACCGACGCGAACTCTGCGCCACCGCCAGCGGCCGCGCCTGCCAATTACGATTCCATTGTTGCGGATCCACCCGTTTCTTCAGCCTTGCGGGCGCTTTCGCCAAAGCTGGGTCGTGCCGCCAAGTCTCCCCATCCACCGCTGATTAAACCGCTGTCAGAAATTGAAATTCAGGTCAACCACATCTCCGAACCTGTGCAGGTCTTGAGCAAGCTCTCCCCCAAAGATCTGCTGCAAGAGCTACTGGGGCGCGTGTTGCTCAGCGGCATTGGGCGGCTTTATTTCGAACGTCAGGCTGACTTTGGGCGGATTTTGTGGAGCCAAAACGGCGTTTTGCAGTCTGTACTCGATCACATTGAGCTAGATCTCTTCCAAGGCGTGCTCAATGAAATCAAGCGGATGGCAGAGATGTCGATGATTCCCATCACGCAGCCCAAGCTGTTTGAAGTTGAGCGGATTTATCAACAAAATCGGTTACTGCTGCGGTTTCAGTTTATGCCCGGCGGCCATGGCGAGGAGGCAACGCTGCAAGTGTTGCGGGGGGCTGCGCTCAAGTTTTATCAACAGCAGCAGTTATCCAAGCTAGAACGTGATGCGTTGGGGATTGCTCGCCAATTGCAAACTAAGCTCAACGAGCTACGCGATCGCGCTCGCTCTGAGTCAGGTTTAACCGGGGCTCGGCTGGAGGTTTTGCCAGCCCTTAGCCAGCTGCTGCAAAGCATTGAGCATCAGCTAGGCGACTTAAAAGATGATGATGAAGACGAAGAGATTTCAGAAAAGCTTTAAGAACCGCTAGTGGGCCCACGCTCTGGCTTGATTGGAGCCACATTCCCAAAGCGGCAAGCCATGCTTTGTAGTCGGCTTTGTGTCCCTGTTTTTTGCGATAGCTGCTCGTCTGCAAGAGCTCCTTGCCTGTAAAAGTTCCGCACTTGTAAAAGTTTGTTGGCAGCAAAAACCGGTGCGCTGCGTTTATACAGGACACCGGCTTTGCAATATCGGTAGAATGTACCGATATCAGGCTTACTGAGGTTTACAGAGGTTTATAGAGGTTTATAGAGGTTTATAGAGGCTTACATGGGCAAGAGCGATCGCTGACAGGATGGGCAGACGGCATGAATGGTCAGCTGGCAGTCTAGCAGGTGATAACCTTCCTTCTTAGCCGTTTTGGAACCCATTTTGAGGATGGAATCGTTTTTGAATTCAATCGTCTTGCTGCACCGAACGCAGATTAGATGGTGGTGATGGTAGGGCGACGGCTGATTGATTTCGTAGTGTTTATGGCCTTCCGCTAGCTCAAGCTCGCGCAAAATACCCATCCGGGCCATCAGCTTGAGGGTGCGATAGATGGTCGAAAGGCTGATACATTCTCCCTGGTTGTGCAACAAACCATGCAAATCTTCGGCGCTCAGATGATTTCCCTTGGGGAGATTCTGAAAAATTTGCAAGATGGTTTCTCGCTGCGGTGTCAAACGCCAGCCGCGCTCGTTGAGTTCGGCCTTGAGTGAGGACGCAGTATAGACCATAAGATGTGTCTTCCCCCTTCTCAATAAAGCAGCTTTATTGAGAAGGATACACAATTTAGCAGCCTATTTGCAAGAAAACTTGCTTATTGAGAATAATATCTAATTACTCAGGCTGTCGGTTGTGAGCATTGCTTTGGGGTCAAAGCGTTTCAACCGTCCTCGGTGGTCTTGAACAATGCAGAAATCACACGCCCATACAAAAAGCCCAAAGCTACTCGCATTGCGGGTTGCTTTGGACTTTTTGCAAACTTAACTCAAGTTTACCGATTGGCGTTTAGGTCAAGGACTCTAGATAGTCGCGGACGCGGTTACGACGCTTGGGCTGGCGCAGCTTTTGCAGCGCTTTTGCCTCAATTTGCCGGACGCGCTCACGAGACAGATCCAGGGCACGACCAATCTCTGCCAAGGAATAAGGCTGGCCATCGCCTAGGCCAAACCGCATCTGAATAACATCCCGTTCGCGGCTGGTCAGATCGGTGAGCAACTGCTGCAAATCACGGTGCAGAGCTTCCCGCATCAGCACATCTTCGGGGGAGATGTCGTCGGTTTCGAGCAGTTCACCCAGCTCGGTGTCACGCTCTTTGCCAACCTTGGTTTCTAGCGACACCGCTCGGGGCACCCGCAGCAGCACTTCTCGAACCTGTGGCGCAGTCATCTCTAGCTCTACCGCAATATCTTCGATGGTGGCGGTGCGACCTTTCTCTTGGGAGATTTTGCGCTGCGCTTTCTTAATTTTGTTGAGCTTTTCGGTAATGTGGACGGGCAAGCGGATGGTGCGGCTTTGGGTCGCGATCGCCCGCGTAATCCCCTGCCGAATCCACCAGTAGGCATAGGTGCTAAACCGATAGCCCTTGGTGGGGTCAAATTTTTCTACCGCCCGTTCTAACCCCAGGGTGCCTTCTTGGATCAGGTCTAGCAGCTCTAGCCCCCGGTTTTGATATTTTTTAGCGACCGAGACCACCAATCGCAGGTTGGCCTTAATCATGTGATCTTTAGCCGACAACCCTTCTCGCTCGATCTGTTCAAGCTCGGTAATCGACAGGTTGGCGAGCTCAGCCCAGCGACGCTTGCCCTCTGCCAGAATGGGTTTGAGTTGTTCGACATCGACGCCAGCTTCGGTGGCCCAGCGCTCTAACGAAGGGCGATGCCCGAGGATGGAAGCAAGACGATCGTGAGCCTCAATTAGCGTTACATAGCGCTGAATGCCTTCGTTGTCGGGGGCTGCCGTGCGACACAGCTCTAGCGATCGCATGTAGCGCTGAACCCGCTGCGCCTCGGATACTTCTTCATCTCGCCCTAGTAGGCGAACGCGACCGATTTCTTGGAGATAGAGCCGCACGAGGTCAGTGGTGCGTCGATTGCCACCTTTGCTGAGGTGGTTGGCGGCATACTCAGCTTCGAGACTAGCTAAGTCGTCGATCGGTTCGGCTTCGAAACTGGCACTACCAGAGGGTGCAACGTCTTGAGCAAAGTCAAAATCGTCAGCCGGTTCGTCGAACGTGGAGTCAGCGTAAAAGGGTTTGGCTGGCATAGTGATCGTCTCAGTTTCTCCAGATTAGAGGGGGCTGGTTAACTACTGCTTACCGTCAGTATTCCCGGGATTCAGGACTAACTCATCAAAACTATGCACCGAATGTTTATAGCCTACTACCCACTTTCTAAAGTCTGTTCAAAGTTTGGGTTGATTGGCATGTAGGGGAGATAAAGATTGGGGGCATGAGCGCATGAGTAACCGGGAAAAACGTTGAGGATTTTTCAAAGCAGTAATCTCGGGTATCTAAAAGGCCGCAGGCAAACCAGAAGCCTCGGTCTCTATGCGTTACCCTACAGTGCTTAGAACGCTGATTCCTGACGCTATCTTGCAATGATTGATACGGCTATATCAATTTGTGATGAAGTTTATGGACGGTGGCGGAAGCGCTGGTGTAAACCCGTTCCGTGATTGTGCTGGGCCTGGTGAGAACCATACACACTACGTACGGACTAGGCACGAGCCTGCGCCCCAAAAAACACCCCCAAAAAACAACGATTGCTCTGCGGCAGAACGGTGGACAAAGCTTTGGAATGCGATGGCGAAGGGAATGTTCCCGATTTTTGCGGTCAGTGGCGATTATTTGCGGACAGTGGTGATTATTTGCGAGCAGTGGCGATTATTTGCAGTCGGTGGCAGTCAGTGGTGGTCAGTGCCATAGCCGGAACATCACGCTTTAAAGCTGAAGTTTCTCTGTAAAGTGGCTAGACTTTGGCGGTTTGCTATCTCAAGGGGGCGATCGCTGACTAGAGTAGAAATAGATATGTCATGGTTCTGTTGCATGCTATATGCCGTTCTCGCTCAATTGCGCGATCGCCTCTTGATCCCATGGCGCGAGCGGAGCGGGTGAGGGCTGCCCAGAACTGGTTTGGAATGGTGGGAGCAGGGTGTTTTGACAAAAGATGTGAAGCTAATTCCATACCCTGTGGTTGCTGGGATCCTTGGCGTTGTGGGCGGTGGTCTAGGGATGTGGCTGTTGGGCCGCCTGTGGTGGGGTGACGGGGGTTCGTTTGTGCCAGTGGTGCCCTCTCCAATGGAAACAAGCGCCACTGCGCCTGCAACTGCGCCTGCGACTACGCCTATGCCGTCGCCTCCCCAGGGCATGCCCCAAACCACGCCCCAGACAAATTCCCAAGCAAATCCTCAAGCAAATCCTCAAGCAAATCCCCAGCCTGTGGCGACTGCACCCTCCGCAGACGTGGCCCAATCGCCTTCGGCATCCGCCTTGGCAGGGCAGCCTGGCAAATTGCGCGTCAGCAATCAGACCGACTATCCAATCCGGGTGGCGCTGCTGGCCCAATTGCCCTCGTCGGGGGCGACAACCGAAAACTCGACGCGATTTCGAGAGCCGGTACATTGGGATTTTGCCCCCAGTG
>DATNOW010000718.1:0-2107 GCA_036703515.1 Chroococcidiopsis sp. | reverse complement strand
AAGCCGTCAGAAGCCATGCTGTACATATCAGGCTGCACATATCAGGCTGTACATATCAGCAAATATGGCTGTGGTTATCCAGGGTGCGATCGCGCATACTAGACGATAAATCTTCCGAATCCGGGGGCCGCTTATGTTGTCGCAAGACCTGAAAGCACAAATTTTTAAGTTACCACCCAGCGATCGCCTGGCGCTAATCTCTGTAATCGTTGAATCCCTGCAGGATACGACCATTGCTCAACCTGACCGCGCTGGTGCAATTAAACGGATGAGGGGGTTGTTAAAAACAGAGCAACCTGCACCAACCGATGAAGAAGTCGCAGCGATGTTAAAAGAGCGACGAGTGGAGAAGTATCTTTAGTGAGAGTTCTAATTGATACCAATATTGTTTTAGCGCATAGGTTGGGTTAGTGATAGCGTAACCCAACATAACCTTTGCTGGCGTTGGGTTTCACGTTGTTCAACCCAACCTACGGGGTAACTTTGTTGCAATGCTATGGGATGTCCAATGTTTGGGCTTGAGCGTGCTTTAGCCTTGATCAAGCACCACACCCCCCTGCCGCAAAATTTTCCAGCCTGAGCCCGTCCACTTGGCCACGGTGGAGGGTACGCCAGCGGCTTGGGTGGCGGCTTGAGTGGCGCTTGGATCGCTGAGTAGACCTGACTCTAGGCTGTATAGCTCAGTCTCAGAGAGGGTCAGCACCTGCGGAAACTGGGCGTTGATTTCGGCAATGGTTTGCAGGGGCGGTTCCCCGGAGCGGTTGATGCTGGTGGTGGCGAGGGGGCCTGTTTGGCGCAAAATCTGGCGGGCGATCGCCCGGTTGGGGACGCGGATGCCGATGGTGGTCGGGTCGGTGGGGTTCATGGCGGGGGGCAGGCGATCGCTAGCGGGCAGCACCAGGGTCAGCGCACCCGGAAAATGCTGGGCCATGACGGCTTGCCAGATCGCCCGTTCATCCGCGTTGCCGGTGACGTAGGCCCACAGATCCTCGATGTCGCCTCCCATCAAAATTAGCGGCTTGGTTTGGCTGCGCTGTTTGGTGGCATAGATTAGCCCGGCCCGATCGGGACGGGCCGCTAAGGCGGGCACCGTATCGGTGGGAAAACTAATCAGGCGATCGCCCGATTGCGCTGCCGCGACCAATTCTGTCAGTGAAACCTGGGTCATGGGTGCATTCCGTTCTTGAAAGTCGATTTTTAAAGTCGAGGCGCAGCGCGACGGGCGGAGACAAACCGCTCAATCCCGGCGAGGTCGCGATGAATTTGGATATTGTCATAGTCGCCTTGGGCCCGCAGCAGGGCAGCGACGGCCGCGGCCTGCCCGGCCATCAGCTCGACTAGCCACAGCCCGCCCGCCTGCAAATAGGGGGGCGCTTGCGCCACCAGTTGACGGATGCAGTCTAGCCCATCGTCGCCGCCATCGAGGGCGCGATGCGGTTCGTGGCGGACGACTTCGGGTTGCAGGTCGCCGATGATGGCGCTGGGGATGTAGGGCGGATTAGACACCATGCCGCGCAGGGAAATGCCGAGCGCCGCTAATGGCTCAAACCACGATCCTTGATGGAACTGGATGCGATCGCTAACCCCACAGCGCTGGGCATTTAGCTGGGCGATCGCCACCGCTGCACTGCTCCAATCCACCGCGTGGATAGTGGCCTGGGGGAAGACCTCAGCCAGACCAATGGCGATCGCCCCACTGCCCGTACCCAGATCGGCCCAGACGTTTGCTGTGCGCGAATCCGGGTGGGGATCGTATGCCTCGGCCAGTTGCGCGGCCAAATCGATAATTAGCTCCGTCTCTGGGCGCGGGATCAAGACAGCCGGTGATACCACCAGCGAAAAGTGTCGCCACGGCGCAGTGCCTACGAGATATTGCACCGGCATCCGTTCTTGCACGCGCTGCTGCCATAGCCCAGACAGCTCGGCCAGCGATCGCCGTAGCTGAACCACGGGCGCTTGCCGAAATGATTCGAGGCGCAGCGCTAGCCCGTCAAGCTCAGAACATTCTCTGAGCAGCCAATCGACCTCAGCGGTAGCAATGCCAGCGGCGATCGCATCTTGTTTGGCCTGCTGCCGCCACTGCCATAGCGCAGCGCCCGATACAAAG
>DATNOW010000717.1:0-3226 GCA_036703515.1 Chroococcidiopsis sp. | reverse complement strand
CAAAGACGAGATTTTGAGCCGCATCCAGCAGTCGGCTAGCCTGCAAGAGTCGGCGGATCTGAGCCGTGATCTGCTGCAAAAAGGATTAGACTACAGCGCTGGGATTTTGTCGAGCCGGGGCACCGGGCCAAACTTTCCGATGATCCCCTACGCGGAGGCGGCCCTGCGGGGGCTGCGGTTCCACACCCCTGCGTCGCGCTACAATCCGGCTGAACTGTGTCAGCAGCGGGGTCTAGACCTAGCGCTGGGCGGCATTTTTGACCATGTGGGCGGCGGCTTTCATCGCTACACGGTGGATGGCACTTGGACGGTGCCCCACTTTGAAAAAATGCTCTACGACAATGGGCAAATTGTCGAATATCTGGCCAATCTGTGGAGCGCTGGGATTCAGGAACCGGCCTTTGAATGGGCGATCGCCCTGACGGTGCAGTGGTTGACGCGGGAGATGACGGCTGCCAGCGGCTACTTTTATGCCGCCCAGGATGCCGATAGCTTTGTCACCCCGGCCGACCGCGAGCCAGAAGAGGGTGCGTTTTATGTTTGGGACTATGGTGAGCTAGCTGAAACCTTGAGCCCCAGCGAGCTAGGGGAGTTGACTGAGCAGACAATGCCACTCCTTCGGCCAATGGGGTGGCGATCGCCAACTTGGTGCGGCTATTTTTGTTAACCGCTGACTCCGCCTATCTCGATCGGGCGGAGCAGGCCCTCCGTGCCTTCAGCGGCGTGATGAGTCGCGCCCCTCAAAGTTGCCCCAGTCTGTTTGTGGCCCTCGACTGGTTCTGCCATGAAACCCTGGTGCGTACTACCCCAGAGGCGATCGCCACCCTGTTGCGCAGCTATGTACCCACCGCCATCGTCAAACCCGAGTCTGACCTGCCTGACGGGGCGATCGGGCTGGTTTGCCAGGGGCTAAGCTGCCAAGCGCCCGCCCTCAGCATCGAGCAACTCTGCGACCAGTTGATCCAAAGCGTCACCCGAGTCTAATCACTAGAGCCAAATTTATGCCCAATTCTTGACCATCAGCCCCGCAACTCGGCGCTGAATGGGCGATTATAGAATGCGGCGCAGACTTCGCGTGGGAGCGTAGAAGCGGGCCCATGACCCGGTTCACCTGTCAGCCCGTAGCCCAAAAAACACAATCACCCCAATCGTCAGCCCAACCGCTAGCAATACCATCAACAGCAACAGAACCATGGCAAGACCTACCCAAGCGCACTTAACCAAAAAACTCGAAAAATATTGGTCAGAGCCTCTCAAACAGCGCACCAAAGATCAGATGGTCTACTACATGGGCGCAAAGCTGATCGAAGTGGGCGTAGATCCCAAGTCGGCAATCTATCGCTGGACGGTCGAAGACAGCGGCAAATCCGAGTCGTGGACTTACAGCGCCTATTGGGGGGACTCCAAAGATAAAATTCTGCAAGAAGAACAGAATGCGCCCAGTTCCTAAGGAATAGAAATTAGATAAGGTGGCACGTTGGGCAGGGGCGGGTTTTGTCGAAATTCCTTCGTGCAGGGAAAAAATCATTGGCTAAATCCGCCCTTACGGTTAAGTTCTCTGTAGGGGCGCACCGCTTGCGCCCTAACCCAAGAATCCCAAGGGATTCCATCCATGCTCTGAAACAGTGTGGATTTAGATGTGAATTCATGGCTCGATTCACTCATAGCCGATAGTGGTGAAACACCTCGCTGGCCGCCCGATGCAGCAGCGAATGACGATATACCAGCGCGTTGAGATCATCGGCATAGCCCCCGCCGATGACGCAGGCCACCGGGTAGCCGAGAGACACACAGGTCTGGAGCACCTGCATTTCACGGCGATAGAGCCCCGAATCAGTCAGGGCCAGCTTACCCAGGCGATCGCCCAAATGGGGGTCTACCCCGGCATCATACAGCACCAGATCGGGCTGAACCTCGCTCAGCAGATCGGGCAGATATTGGGCCAGGGTTTGGAGGTAGTCATCATCTTCCATACCCTCCGGCAGCGGCACATCCAAATCGCTAGTCTGTTTGGTCCCCGGAAAGTTAACTGCACAGTGCATCGAAAACGTAAACACGCTGGGGTCGTCCTGAAAAATAAAAGCCGTGCCGTCCCCCTGATGGACATCTAAATCGACGATCAGCAGTCGCTTGACCAGCCCCATCGACTGCAAAACGCGAGCGGCGATCGCCATATCGTTAAAAATGCAAAAGCCCGAGCCATAGGACGGAAAGGCATGGTGAGTGCCCCCGGCCGTATTGCAGGCCAGCCCGCACTGGAGGGCCAGTTGCGCAGTCAGCACCGTCCCCCCCACCGCAATGCAGGTGCGATTGGCCAATGCCGGGCTCCAGGGTAGCCCAATCCGGCGTTGGGCCTTGGGGTCGAGGGCACCGTGGCGATACTGCCAGACATAATCGGGCGTATGCACCCGTTCAAACCACTCATCCGGCGGCAGGGTCGGGCGGTGAAACTGAGACGGCGTCGCCACCCCATCGGCCATCAGCATGTCGTGCAGTTGGCTAAATTTGGCCATCGGAAAACGATGACCCGGCGGCAGCGGCGCAACATAGTCGGGGTGATAAACGAGCGGCAGATCCATGCAAGAGCGGTGCTAACGTCAGGCTGTAGGCTGTATCAAGCGATATCACAAGATTCAAAGGACTGCAAATTAAATAATTTCTATCAATCCGTTTTTTGGGAGGAGCACGCTTCTGTGTGGCCTGACTCACAGATTTGCGCCCGCACCTTGGGCGACAAAGCAAGCGGATCTGTCCATCCTCCCGGCGAGATTCTCCTTTGCCATTTACCCCATTTTGCGCCGATAGAGGCGATCGCCCCCGACAAGATTGGCGATCGCCCTTCTGCAAATTATTAACCGCTGAGCAGACCCACGCCTTAACCCTCGCCTTTGCCCAGCTCGCAGACCGCTTGTGCGACCTGCGCTGAGACAAACGGCAAAATCGCTTCATTTTGGCTATGTTCGGTGCCTTCGGTAAACACCACGAGCAGGTAGGGACGTTGGTCAGGCAACTCAATGTAGGCCGCATCGTGCCGGACACGGCTCATTAGCCCCGCTTTTGACCACAGCCGCGCCGTTAGCGGCAGCCCAGCGCCCAAAAAGCCCGTGACCTGATTTTCAGGATCGGCGGCTAGGTCGGCGGGGTTGAGGCTGCGGCGGAGCAGATTCATCATCACCTGCGATCGCTCGGCCGATACGGCAACGCCGCCAATGATGCAGTGCAGCAG
>DATNOW010000716.1:0-5333 GCA_036703515.1 Chroococcidiopsis sp. | reverse complement strand
ACGTCGTACCGGGATGCCCTGCTGAAGCTGTTTCCGTCGTTTTATCGGCGGCGAGCTGATGAAATTCTCTCGAAGTGTGAGGTGGCGTTGGGCAACTGGTCGGCAGGGCTGGTGCTGAGTTCTTCGGCGGTGGCGGCGTTGAGCGCGACAGGGCTGTGGGCGCTGCAAATTCAGTTTGTTTTGGCCCATGCGCTGCTGGCGGGTTTGCTCAACTTTATTCCCAATATTGGCCCGACGCTGAGCTTGGTTTTTCCGCTGGTGGTGGCGCTACAGGATGCCCCTTGGAAGGCGATCGCCGTGTTAATTCTATATCTGGTGATTCAGCAGTTGGAGAGCTATCTGCTGACGCCGACAGTGATGCAGCAGCAGGTTTCGCTGTTGCCAGCGATTACCCTAATTGCCCAGATCTTTTTTGCCAGTTTGTTTGGTGTGCTGGGGCTTTTGCTGGCGTTGCCTCTGACTGTGGTGGCCAAAACCTGGATTGATGAGGCGCTGGTTAAAGATATTTTGGATCAGTGGAAATATCCGGCTCAGTCGCAACTGGCTGGGCATCCGCATGCCCTAAACGCTTTGCCAGAGTCGTCACCAGTTGCTTTACCTGCCTCTGGTCAGTCTCCTTCTGATCAATCTGAATCTGATCAGCCGTCATCTGGTCAGTCTCCCTCTGATCAATCTAGTCAATCTAATCAATCTGAATCTGGTCAGTCTTCATCTGGCTAATCTGACTTTGACCAATCTAACTTTGACCAATCTAACTTTGACTAATCTCTGTCTCACCTGCGCGATGAGTATGGCTGGAAAGTGAGATGAATCAAAAGTGAGATGAATCGGCGCAAACTCCTGATTCATCTCACCCCCAATGGATTGCGCCAATCTGCCCTGCGGGCTGTATGCGATCGCCTATTGGGGAGCAGGCTGGGCATCTGCAGGCGGTGGAGCGGGCTGTACGGTGCAGGTTTGAGTTTGGCAGTTATTGATGTAGAGCTGTTCGATATAAGGGTATTGCCAGCTCAGCGGGATTTCGAGCAAATCGCGCGTGCCGGTAAAGGCTTGACTGATAAACAGCAGCAGGGCGATCGAGTTAAGCACAACGTGCGCGGTGCGCCAGCGATTTTTGCGATCTTGGTAGATATCTTGGACGATCGCCAGCGAAAAAATCATCAGCAGCGCAGCCGTCATACCAATGTAATAGTGCGATACATACCACTCATAGCCGCGACGGAAGACTTCGGGCTGGCAGCCGACCAAAATCAGCCCCATGCCGGTGAGACTGGCAAAAATGCCGCGCCATAGGCTAGGACGGGCGTTGTGCAAAATCACTAGCGAGCCAATCGTGGCGATGTAAATCAAGATCACGAAGCCAACACGGAGGGGTTGGGTCGTCCAGGTTTGGTCAGACAAAAATTTTGAAAAGATGGGATGGGCAATACCCAATAGGGTGAGCCCCACCACCGCACTGCTCAGCCAGCGCCCTAGCTTAAGATGCTCTGGACCAACATTGGGCGGAATTTTGCTTTTGCCGTTAGCCGCGGCCTGCTGTCGTCGCTGCCGCGTTTGCCATGCAAAGTTAACGACCATCCCAATCAAAGGGAAGACAAAAAAGATGGCGATCGCCGGATGAATAAGTGCCCAAAAATCATCAATTCCTACCATGTCAGTCCTCTCTACAAGGAGTTTCTTTCCCAACTTTCCATAGAAGTTACGCTGAAGTGATGTCTATTCGATACATTCGAGGTTGAAATTTAAGAATTTAGAACAATTTTCGTCCTCAGCCGTTGATACGCAGGCTTTGCTTAGTGTTCCAGGACACTTCATGGCGGATACGTATCTTCACAGCGGTGTTTAGTGGGTAGAGCTGGTGGGTAAAACAGGTGGGCACCCAATCACGTGAGATTGCAATGCAGCCTACTGAAACCAAATAACTTTGGTAAGAGAGTTTAGATAATGGATGGATTAAGGGAAGCGATCGCCTTTGGTAGAGTCTCTTAGCATCCAAATAATCCAGGCCGCAGGCTATCTGACCAGCAGGCTATCCGACCAAACCTTACCATGCACTCACGGTTACGCGGCACCTAACCTGGGCCGGCAACGTCCGAAAAGTAAAAAAGTCTGATTCAATCTGGGCTCCTTCAGGGCTCCTTCAGGGCTCCTTGAAGGCTCTTGATAGATCGTTTGTGGATTAATCGCGGGTTAGTCGCTGTGCGGCGGTTTGGGTATACGATTGCCTTAACTTCAAATTGCCTTAGCTTCAATCAGCGGCGAGGGGTGAGGTGCAAGGGCGAGAGGCGACGAACGCATTGCATGGCCGCGTTCAGCCCAGACCGCATGGCGAAACGTTGAGAATGCACAACGTCAAGCGTAATTAGTGACCAGGTTCAGCATAAGCAGGGGAACTATGACAACGTCTCAAGTCAGTGAACAGAGTTTACAGTCCCTCCCGACTCGGCGCGTATTGCGGCCCCAGGTCGCTACGATCGTGATGCTTAGCATGGTGCTCGTGGCCGGTGTGGTTGTGGCTGGTTGGTTTTGGGGGCAGAACAAAATTAGCCAGATCTTTGCCCAAATCAACATCATTCAAGAAAATCCGCCGCTCTGGCTCGAAGTGCCGATGGTGGCAGGGCAATACCTGGTGCTGCCGTCGGTGGTGCTGTTTTTGGTGGTGCTGGTGGTGACGAAGATCTCACCCCAGCCCCGCAGGTGGTCGCGGGTGGTGGTGATTAGCATTTTGCTGGTGTTGACGATTCGCTATGTCTGCTGGCGATCGCTCTCTACCCTCAACCTCAACGATGCCCGCAACGGGGTGTTTAGCCTGGGGTTATTTTTCTTAGAAATGCTGCTGCTGGTCAGCAGTACGCTACAGCTGTTTTTGATGCTCAAGGTGACCGATCGCAAGCGCGAGGCCGATCGGTTTTCCCAGGATGTGATCAGTGGTCAATTCCTGCCGTCTGTGGATGTGATGATCCCCACCTACAATGAGCCGACGTTTATTTTGCAGCGCACGATCATCGGCTGTCAGGCGATGGACTATCCCCACAAGACCATCTATTTGCTCGATGACACCCATCGCCCTGAGGTGGAAGCGATGGTCAAGGAACTGGGCTGCGAGTATATGACTCGCACGGATAATCGTCATGCCAAGGCGGGCAACCTCAACCATGCGATCGCCCAAACGACGGGAGACCTGATCGTGGTCTTTGACGCCGATTTTGTCCCGACGCGCAATTTTTTGACTCGCACCGTCGGCTTTTTTCAAGACAGCCAGATTGGGCTTGTGCAAACTCCCCAGAGCTTCTATAACTCCGACCCCATCGCCCGCAATTTGGGCTTAGAGAACATCTTGACCTCCGAAGAAGAGGTGTTTTATCGCCAAATCCAGCCGATTCGTGACGGTGCGGGCAGCGTCATTTGTTCTGGTACCTCTTTTGTGGTGCGCCGCAGCGCGCTTCAAGATGTCGGCGGGTTTGTTACCGATTCGCTCAGTGAAGACTACTTCACCGGGATTCGCCTATCGGCCAAGGGCTATCGTTTGGTCTATTTGGATGAAAAACTGAGTGCCGGGCTGGCCGCCGAAAATATTTCGGCCCACGCGATTCAGCGATTGCGCTGGGCCCGAGGCACCCTGCAAGCTTTCTTTATCAAGTCCAATCCGCTGACGATTCGCGGGCTCAGCCCCATCCAGCGCTTGGCCCACCTAGAGGGCTTGCTGCACTGGTTTACCAGCTTTTCTAATGTGGGGCTGATGCTGATGCCCTTGGCCTACTCGTTTTTCCAGGTGATTCCGATTCGGGCGACGGCGGCTGAGCTGATGTATTTCTTCCTGCCCTACTATCTGGTGCAGCTTTCCACCTTTTCGTGGTTTAACTATCGCTCGCGCTCGGCCCTGCTGTCTAATATTTATTCACTGGTGCTGGCGTTCCCCCTGGCCATGACCGTATTCCAGGCCATGCTCAATCCGTTTTCATCGGGGTTTAAGGTTACGCCTAAGGGGACGGCGAGCGATCGCTACTCCTTTAACTGGAAACTAGCCCTGCCGTTGCTGGCTCTATTTGTGGCCACCGCCATCAGCCTGTGGATTAACTTTGGGCTCTGTATGATCAAAGGCGCGTGGCAGTCAACGGTGCCACCGGAGGTTGCCTTACAGGTCAAAGGTATCGGCCTGGGCTGGATCTGGAGCACCTACAACCTGATCATGATTGGTATTGCCCTGCTGATCTTATTGGATGTGCCCCGTCCCAACCCCTACGAATGGTTTGATCTCCGCCGCACCGTGCGGCTTGACCTCCGCGACAGCCGACAGCCTGAAGCCCCGCAGCGGTTTTGGGGCGTGACAACGATGGTGTCGGAAGTCGGTGCCGAAATTGCCCTAACCCAAGCGGGTTTTCCGGAACTGGGCGAGGGGGAAACCCTGCCCGTCACCATCGAAATCTTAGAGGAAGGGCTGAGCCTATCTGGTGAGGCGATTCGCACAGGGATGAACGGCGAGTTTCCCACCGTGCGGATGATGTATGAGCCCCTGCCCCTGATGCAGCAGCGGCGCGTGGTGGAAATGCTGTTTTGCCGGCCGGGGCAGTGGAAACGGAACTACACCCCCGGTGAGATCCAGTCGCTGCTGCTGCTGTTTAGAATTTTGCTGAAGCCCCGCGTCTTGTTTGACCGCAATATTGATGTGAGTGCGGTGGCGGTGGCCAAGGTTTAGTGGTGGCTAAAGTGCAGGCTGATATTTTTCGTTGGCGCATTTTTTATCGAGTTTTGCCCGATTTTATCCGGGTTGGGCGATCGCTCCTGTGAACAATGGAGTGGTAGATGCACCCTGATTGAATATCCTCCGTTCTGCGATCGGTAATTCCGTGGACAGGGCGGAGGTTTTTTTGACCGCGATCGCCCTGAGAGACAGGATTTTTACCGACTTGCCGCCTCAAAACGCCCCATTCTAAATTTCTCTGGATAGGTCTATAATCCAGAAGTGTCGCTATTTTCCGATCTCTGGGCACACTAAACCCATTAGTATTTGCAAGATTTTGCGAAAAAATACGGGTGCTGAGTCTAGGCGCGTCTTCCCTAGCTTGGCACCTTCAGCCATCAGGGAAAATGGCATAGCCCAGCATTAGCGCGGCGCGGCTATGTCCATGATATTTCAGGATTGTGAGATAGGTCAGGATTGTGGATGCAAGCAAAGCCGATCGTCATTTTTGGAAAATAGGGCCGCCTAGTTTTCGAAAAATTAACGTTGGTTTTTCATGCAGTCCAGAATCCTCAAGATCGCGGATTAAATAATTTCCATCAACCCGATTCTCTGTGCGGGCGCGCGTCTGTGTGTCCGTACCCAAGACTTT
>DATNOW010000715.1:0-3947 GCA_036703515.1 Chroococcidiopsis sp. | reverse complement strand
GTGCAGTGGTTTTCTCAGCCGCGGACGACACCCTTGGCACTGCCGACCTGGTTTACCAGCCAATACCGCTATTTGGATATTTCTGCTCTGGCCCAGTGGGCGGGTTGGCAACTGCGCGCTGAGCGCGGCACGTTGCAGATCACTACACCCGCCTCGGCGATCACCGGGCTGCGCCAGGGTCGGCAAGACTGGGGCGATCGCGTTGTCGTTGATCTAGAACGTCCGGCCCCGTGGCGCGTTGTCGAAGAAAACGAAGGTTTTACCGTCGCCATTGACGCGGCGATTAATCCCGCCATTTTGCAAAGTTTTGTGTCTACTTCTGGCAACCGACTGCGATCGCTCAGCGTTTCTGCCAACGGCAACCAAACCATCCTTCGGGTGTCTGTGCCATCGGGCACGCGCCCCTATGTCTGGACGCTGCCCGATCCCAGTCGGGTGGTGATTGATGTCCGGGGTGATGCGATGGTGCCGCGTAACATTGCCTGGGCTCCAGGCATCCGCTGGCAGCAGCAGTATGTCAACGTTGGCCCCAAGCGCTTTCCGGTGGTGTCGCTGGCTGTTAATTTGCGCCAGCCTAACGTGGCCGTGCGGCCGCTGCTGACCAATCCGGGCAGCGCCACCGGCATTTCGCCGCTGATCACGATGGCGCAGCGCTGGCAGGTGGCAGCGGCGATCAACAGCGGCTATTTCAATCGCAATAACCAACTGCCTTTAGGGGCCATTCGTCAGGATAGCAAGTGGGTGTCTGGGCCTATCCTGGGACGGGGCGCGATCGCCTGGAACAATCAAGGCAACATTCTGATTGGTCGGCTCAGCCTGCAAGATACGCTGATTACCAGCAACGGGCAGCAGTTTCCTGTCCCTTACTTCAATACGGGCTACGTGGGCGCAGGTGTATCCGTCTACAGCCCTGATTGGGGACCAACCTACACGGCGATTCTGGACAACGAGGTGGCGATCCCAGTCCAGGCCGATCGGGTGGTGCGACAGCAGTCATTGGGGGCGGCCGGGCAGGGGGCGATCGCCATTCCCCCCGACGGCTATTTGATCGTGGTGCGTGCCTACAGCGAAGCCCTGCAGGCCCTGCCACCGGGCACTGGCGTTGCCCGCAGAACGGCAACGATCCCGTCCGACTTTGACCGTTTTCCCCAGATTGTTGGGGCGGGGCCCCTGCTCGTCAAAAATCGCCAAATTGTCTTGAATGCCCAAGCAGAGCAGTTTTCACCTGCCTTTAGCCAGCAATCCGCGGCTCGGAGTGTGATCGGCACGACCGCTGAGGGTACCCTGATCATGGCTGCAATTCACAGTCGCGCTGACGGCCCCGGGCCAACGCTGCAAGAGGCCGCGCAGATCATGGTGCAACTTGGCGCTATCGATGCCCTCAATCTAGATGGCGGCTCATCTACCAGCCTCTATCTCAGCGGACAACTGGTGAATCGTGCCCCTCGAACGGCCGCACGCGTTCACAATGGCATCGGCGTGTTTATCCAACCAGGGTTTTAACCCTGATCGTGAAAATCGCCTGGGATCTCGGCGCGTTCTTTAGGGGCGCTCTTTAGGAGCAGGGATGTAATTGGCAGCATGCCCAACACCAAACTTAAAGCTGACTTGAAGTCTGCTCGGTTTGGATGAAGAATTAGTGTAAACCCTGCAACGGGGCACGGTTTCCGTCGCAACTCCCCATCGGTTTTGTTATGGTGAACCTCGGCACTTGAACGTTTACCGATAACATTTACCGATACGTTTACCGATAGAGCTCGCTGATTAACGCCTTATTCGGATTCGAGACCTTCAGGCTAACCCCTGGAGATGATTGACCTCATGACTAGCCTAGGAGAAACTGTCGTGGCTCAAATTCAAGAAATTCCTCAATCTACGGTTTCAGCACTTGCTGCTCCAGTCTCGCCAAAGGGAGCATCCGCCACAGATTTGCGCCCTTGGGGATCATTCACCATCCTGGAAGAGGGACGGGGCTATAAAATCAAGCGAATTGAAGTAAAACCGGGACATCGCCTGAGCTTGCAGATGCATCACCATCGCAGTGAACACTGGATTGTGGTGTCTGGAACAGCGCGAGTGGTCTGTGGCAATAACGAGATTTTGCTATCGAGTAACCAGTCTACCTACGTGCCCGCTTGCACCAATCACCGCCTCGAAAACCCTGGCGTTATCCCCCTGGTGTTGATCGAGGTTCAAAATGGCGAATATCTCGGCGAAGACGACATCATCCGCTTCCAAGACGACTACTCGCGGGCCACATGAGCGGTAGTCCCGATTAGGCGCAAGCTCAACGGGTGATTTGACTGTAACCCAACGGCGTTCTAAAAAAAGCCCCCCTGCCAAGCAGGGGGGCTTTTTGATGCTGTTTTTTCGGGTTCAGACGGTTGAGATGGGACTTAGGCAACCCCTGTAATCCGCTCGACAATGCGCTGCACAATTTGCATACCGCTAACGGCCTGCCAGCCAAATAGCCCAAGCAGGGCCACGTTGAGGACGATATGGCTGTATCGCGCCCAGCTATTGCCCTTTTGCATATAGGGCGTTAGGGCCGCCGAGATCGCGATCATACCCGTCATCCCTAGGCCTACCAGCAAGTGGGGGCCAACAAACAGCTTGCCGTTGTTGATGTAGGTGACGGCCATACCGCCCAGGGTGCCCAACACCATCAACGCCAAGAGCAGCGAGCCGATCTGGTGATGGCGTGTGTTAAACCGACCTTGGATGAGTTTCTTTTTATCTTCGCCTTCAGCAGACCGAGTCCGCCGAATTTGGACGCCGAGATAGAGCGCATAGACGGTCAGACCTAATAGCACCCACATCATCAGCGGGTGCCCAAACTGACTCCACACCTTAATGGATTCAGGAATTTCAATCCCCATAAGATTTTTCGTTGCCTGCGAGGAACGTTACAAAAATTAGCATGATCAATCTGTTTTCTAATGTAACCCCCATGGCAAATCTTTAGGTAATCTTAAGCCTGGAATTTTAGTTTTTGCCGTAATTGAGAGCGTTAGTGATAAATTAATCCTCTTGCCAATCTTGCCAATGCGCAGGGGCGTTGCATGAGGGCAGTTTGGGGATGGTTTGTAAGGTAGTTTGAGAGCCGCTTGAGGACGGTTTGAGGACAGTTTGCGGACGGGCGCAGTCGATGGTAGGAGGGGCATGAATCGAGAGGAATGGCTGACGTTGGTGCGTCAGCAGCGCTGTATTGCGGTGATTCGGGCGACAGAGTTTGAGCAGGGGCGGCGGATGGCGGCGGCGATCGCCGCATCGGGGCTGCGGCTGATTGAGATTACCTGGACAAGCGATCGCCCATCGGCCCTGATTGCGTCCTTGCGAGCTGAGTTTCCAAGCTGTGTGATCGGTGCAGGCACCTTGCTGGATGTGGCCGCCGTTGAGACTGCCGTGGAGGCAGGCGCACAGTTTTTGTTTAGCCCCCACACCCAAGCAGAGCTGATCTGCGTGGCCACAAACGCCAATGTGCCGATGATTCCAGGGGCACTATCGCCGACCGAAATCGTCTCGGCCTGGCAGGCTGGGGCCGCCAGCGTCAAGGTGTTTCCAGTGCAGGCGGTGGGGGGCAGTGCCTACATTCACAGCTTGCAGGGACCGCTCGGTGGTATTCCGCTGATCCCCACCGGGGGCGTAACGTTAGAGAATGCCTATGAGTTTGTGCAGGCCGGGGCGATCGCCATTGGCTTAGCCAGTGAACTGTTCCCCAAAGCGGCCATGGCGGCGGGCAATTGGGCCGAGGTGACCGAACGGGCGCAACGGCTGCTGCAAAACTTAAAAAAAACTTAGCGATCGCACTCCTCTACGGGGGTAGAGGGAGGACGCAGTTTGCTAAAAGTGCTAGGGTGAGCACTCGTCATGGGCAAGATAGGGGCGGCATCGTATCCAGAGCAATCCCTAGCGGCCAAGTACCCAGAGGCAAGGATATGCAGGAA
>DATNOW010000714.1:0-5441 GCA_036703515.1 Chroococcidiopsis sp. | reverse complement strand
AGAAAAAGTTTGGCTAGGAATGGAAATTAAATATTGAGTAGGGGCGGGTTTTGCCCAGATCCCTCCAAGCAGAGTCTATTCATCGGCAAAACCCGCCCGTGCAGTGTCCGGTTATTCGGGCCAGAGTTCGGGGCGCGTGATCCGCGTGATGCTGGGATGAGACAACTCTTCGTAGTCGGGATCAACAGGCTGCTGCCCCACCAGCCAATAGGTCAGCATTTCGCCCTTGCCCTTGACATCAATGACGCCGCGCTGCTCAAAAATAAACTGGTGCTGGAGGCGTTGATAGACCGCTTCTGTCACCTGAATGCGTTTAGGTTCGCCCTGGGTTTCCATGCGGCTGGCGACGTTAACCGTATCGCCCCAGAGGTCGTAGATGAATTTTTTGGTGCCAATCACGCCTGCGACCACGGGGCCGGTGTGGATGCCCACCCGAATGGTAATGGGCAAGCCGTCATTGCTGGTAAAGCGGGCGATCGCCTCTTGCATATCCAGCGACATCTTGGCGATCGCCTGGACATGATCAGCCTTGGGTGTGGGCAGGCCACCGACCACCATGTAGGCATCCCCGATGGTTTTGATTTTTTCCAGACCGTGGCGATCGGCCAATTTATCAAAGGTCGAAAACACCTGATTGAGCAGTTCCACCAGCTCAATCGGTGAACTTTGTGATGACAGCGCCGTGAAGCCGCTAATATCGGCAAACAGCACAGTTACTTCTGTAAAGCTATCGGCGATGGTTTTTTCGCCACGCTTGAGGCGTTCGGCAATGGGCTGGGGCAGGACGTTGAGCAACAGCCGCTCCGATACGCGCCGCTGCTGCCGCAGTTCTTCTTCGGTCGATTTGCGATCGGTAATGTCTTGGACGCTGCCTTCGTAGCGCAGAATCGCCCCATCCTGATCGCGAATCACGCGGATATTTTCGGACACCCAAATGACTGAGCCATCTTTGCGATAGACCTGAGACTCAAAATCCGTCACGGTATCAAACTGGTTGAGATAACCCGTCAGCTCGTCGCGGCGGCGAGACTTGACATAGAGCTGCTGTCCGATGTTGGTCACGGTGGTCATCAGCTCTTGAGGCGAGTCATAGCCGTAGATTTCGGCCAGGGTGGGGTTGACCGTAATGTAGCGGCCGCTGGGCGTGACCTGAAAGATGCCGCCCGCAGCATTTTCAAAGATGCTGCGATATTTAGCCTCGGCATCTTTCAGCTTAGAGGTGCGTTCTTCCACCCGTTGCTCTAGCTCTTGGGCCTGCAAGCGCAGTTGTTCTTCAGATCGGCGCAGGGCTTCTTCGGCGCGTTTGCGATCGCTAATGTCATAGAGCGTTGTCAGCATAATCGACTCGCCTACTAGCTGCAGCGGATGGATCGACGCCGACACCCACAGGACAGACTGATCGGCCGAGCGGATCTGCACCTCATAGCTGCGCACCTTGCCCTCGCGCTTGAGCAGATCTTGCAGCGTTTGCTCATCCTCTGGGTTGACAAAGAACCCGTTTAGCTTTTGCCCAATTAGCGACTGGGCATCGATCCCTAGTCGCTCTCCAGAGACCGAGTTGGCGTAGGCGATCGCCCCATCTTCGTGCTGCGTCAAAATCATCAGCACCGGCGTCGATTCTGAAATCGCCCGAAACAGCTCCTCATTTTGGCGCATCGTCTCGACGGCCTGGGTGTAGAGCTGATATTCCAGCATGTCACCGTGCTCGGCGGTAGCCTTGAGCATCAGCTCTAGGTCGGCCTTATCACGCGACACGGTTTCTAAAATCGTCTGCAGCGTCGCCTGCGCCATTTTGCGCTCAGAGATTTCGGTTTGGAGCTGTTGATTTGAGCGATGCAGCTCGGCCTCAATCATGTCACCGTGCTCAGCCGTCGTCATCAGCGCAATTTGCAGGTCGCTGTTGGCCCGTCGCAGTTCCTCAACCTCGTGGCGGAGGCGCATCACCTCTGCCCAGAGGGGATCGTCGCGACGATCGGTATAGTTAGCCTCCACCATGCTTCAACAGCCTGATTACATCATTGATGAGTATTGCATTAATGTCGATGGCAGATCGGCCCTGGCGAACCTGTTTGTCTAGCGTGCTTCTAGTGTGCTTTTGGCGAGTGGCTGGAGTCAGCCAGCGACCACCCTCTCCCCGATACAGCTACCCTGTTGCCAACCTGACTGTTTGATTAGAGTTTGGATGAATGAGAGCGTGGAGGGGATTAGGGTTTGGATTAATTAGATTTGGATTAACTAGAGTTTGGATTAATTAGAGTTTGGATTTGATTAAACGACTCGTCAATCGAACCTCGACCTGACTTCGTTCATCTCTGACCCTGTACATAATAAACATAATGACCTGGGGCCCATAATGATCTGGGGAATAACCTGGGGCGATCGCACCGCCTGCACCCTAAGCCTTATGGTGGCACGCTTATTCAAACTCTAGCGTCATGCTTGGCATCAGCCGCTGTAAGTTTTTCAACGATTTTGTCTGCCACAAAATTTGATCTGAGCCCTGTAACGTCAGATGCACATTGCCCGCTTCGCGCACCTTAACAACAAACATCGATAACATGCTAATTCCAGAACTATTGAGAAACTCTAGGTCACGCAGATTAATAATCAGAGTTGATGATTGTCTTAATACGTCGAGCAGCAAGTCCATGACAGGCTGATAGGCATCCATGCCATCGAGCCGCAAGAAGCCCTGAAAAAATACGGTAGATAAATCAGGGTTATGGGTGATGCTGTAGTCTGCTGCTTCAATATTCACGTTCCAAGCGCTCCATTGATTAACTCGTTACCCCCCCAATCACACACCCAATCACAAAAGTTGCCGCCGATTTGGCTGAGCGTAATTGTTTCAACTCATTGTTTCAACTCATTATTTCGACTAATTGTTGCAACAGTGTTGCAACGATTCATCGGCCATGATGACTGATTCGAGTAAGCCACGATAGCTGCATGGTTTGGGGTTAAGGATGATGCCCATTGGGTCAAACGTCTAAATAAGCTACGACATCCACTTGCATGACATCCGGTTCGTGGGCAACGGTCTGAAATTTCCACCCAAAGCGGGCAGAGTAGTCGTTGATCATGGTTAATAATCCCATATGGGATTCCCCCGAGCCTGTTGCGGTTTTTTCAAGCTGACGCATATAGAGATCGTCGATATCGGATGCGACCAATTCTTGGACAAAATCGCAGTATTTGTTGGCCGTATTCCGGTTGGCATAGTTTACAACATGGAAGATGATTTCTTGTTCATAAAGATAGAGCGAAATGGTCACGGGCCAATTTACGCCTTCATCGTTGTATTTGACTGCATTTTCTAATAGTTCATTGGCGATGTAGCTAACGGAAGATTTAATCGTGTCTTTTCGATTGATTTTACTATCCGGCACTTCATCTCCGGGGAAGAAGGCCGCAAAATAGTCGCCTAAAAAGTCGGCAGATAGCCCAAAGTTGCTCCAGCGCCGTTTGCGAGGTGCGCGCCCTGGGGAAAATTGAAGGGTTAAATGTTCATCACTGTCCGGTATCTCATCCGTAAAATGACCAAAGGTATGCGCGCTGGAGAACTGCATCATAGGTGATTTAGGAGTAGAAGTATGAGGCGGAACGGGACGAGGTACCTTTGGATGGGTTCAAATGGTCTAGTTCAAATGGTCTAGTTCAAATAGGCTAGTTCAAATAGGCTAGTTCAAATAGGCGGCTCCAAATCACCGAGCGACGATGGATGTTATCCCTGGTGTGATGATTTTGGCAATAGCCATACTGGTTTTGGCAATAGCCATGCTGGTTTTGGCGATAGGCACAAAGGAGGCGGTTCAGAGAACAGTCCCCATTCCCATCAATAAAGTTTTGCATTAGATTCTAGACCGATCCGTACAAATCCGGAGGGATTTCGTCTGACTCAGAGACAATTTGGTTCTTGCCGCGCTGTTTGGAGCGGTAGAGTCGCTGATCGGCCTGATCGATTAGATCACGGGGCGATCGCACTGCGTTGGGAATGATGCAGGCTACCCCCATACTAAAGGTGAGATAGGGGCCAACGGGCGATCGCGCATGGGCAATTTGCCGACGTTGGATGGCCTCCTGCATGCGGTGAGCGACTAACACTGCGCCTTTGAGATCGGTTTGGGGCAAGATCACGGCAAATTCTTCGCCGCCATAGCGGGCGATCAGATCGCGCGGGCGACACAGCACTTCGGTTAGCACCTGGGCCACCTCGCTCAGACAGCTATCGCCGGCCAGATGCCCATAGGTGTCGTTGTATTCCTTAAAGTGGTCAATATCGCAGAAAATCACCGATAGCGGCAGATGATCTCGCAGCGATCGCTTCCATTCGTGCTCCAAATATTCGTCAAACTTACGACGATTGGCGATTTGGGTGAGTCCATCCACTGAAGCCAGCTGATTGGCTTCGTTGAGTTTTTGAGTCCACTGCACATCCAGCACGTCGCCGTGTTCCATAATCGTTTGCACGATCACCTCGAGGTCATCACGCTCTCGCCCAATCACATCGAGCAGTTGGGCCAGGGCCGTTTTCGCCTTTTCTTTAGCCTCTACCTCTGACTTGAGCTTGCGGTTGGTGTCAAACAGCTGGGCTTCGATCAGGTCGCCATGTTCAGCCGTGATCGCTAGGGCCGCTTGCAGATCTTGATTGGAACGCTTGAGCTGCGCGACTTCTTGGCGAAGCTGCCGAATTTCCACGATTAGCTGCTGGACGTAGTGTTCCAAATTACGATGTTCCAAATCATGCGTTTGCGGTATGTCGTTGGATGGTTGAATACCCAAAGCATTCTGTCTCCCGTTGTCTGGTTGTACTCAAGTAGCTAGCGCTCCCAATTTAAAACCTAACCCACAATTCGCCATACCGGGGCTGAACGGTAAGGGTTTAGGCTGCGTTTTGCATCTTGCTTTTAGGTCATCGGTGGCCGGGTAGGGATGCCATCGGTTGCCCTATGCGCCTGCAACGTCCCCTGGACGCAACTTCCTATAATTTTTATTAAACTCAATTTAATTGGACATTGATTAATCGGACATTGATTAATCTTGAGTTCGTAGGTGGGCGCACGTGTGGCGCGTGGGTGGCGCGTAGGTGGTGCGGCTAAAGGCGTCGATGGTAAGTCTGTGGGTGGTAAGTCTGCGGGTGGTAAGTCTGCGGGTGGTGAGTCTGAGAAGAACAATTAATCTGTGAAGAGTAAAAAGAAGGACAAAAAGTAAGGACAAAAATTGTGGTTGAACCATTAAATCATGGGTCGGATCAGGGGTTGCAGACTGGAGCAACGCTAGAGGAGCAGACGGCCTTGAATCCTGCTCTCAATGCTCTAAATCTAAATGCTCTAAATACAGTATTGGCGGTGAATTCTCCCCAAGAGTGGGATTTGTCGGATCTCTATGGCGGCTTTGATGATCCTCGTCTAGAAGAAGATCTGGAGCAACTGCGGCAGACG
>DATNOW010000713.1:0-4937 GCA_036703515.1 Chroococcidiopsis sp. | reverse complement strand
AAACTTGCGTACAAGGTAGGTGTGCAACACTCCATTCAGAGCGCGCCCCTGTTCAATTGTTTCTAAGACACCCCCGGTCTGGGTCAAGTCGCCGCTGCCTTGACTGTTATTGCTTTGACTGTCGCTATATTGACTATTAATGATTTGGTGATTGTTGTGTAAATAGCCTTGGCTAAATTCTGGTGGCACCAGGTCGTGAATCGAGCGTCCCAGCGCAGACTGAACCGTATGGCCGACAAAGGCTAGCCACTCTGCATTGCCATAGTTCACGATGCCGTCTCGATCGACCATCCAGGCCAAGACCGGCGCATGATTCATAAAAGCTCGAAACTGCTCTTGCGTTGCTTGCAGGGCTTGCTCGGTTTCGTGCTGCCGCCGTTCACTGCGTTTGCGATCGCGAATATCCCGTGCAATTTTAGAGGCCCCAATCACAGCCCCGTTTTCGTCGTGGATCGGGGAGATGGTGAGGGCTACATCGATCAAGCTGCCATTTTTGTGGAGTCGCTGGGTTTCATAGCTCTCTACTCGCTCGCCCCGATGCACGCGCTGAAAAATGAGGATTTCTTCGCTCTGACGATCGGGCGGAATCAACAGGTAGATCGACTGACCGATCGCCTCTGCCTTGCCGTAGCCAAACAGTTGCTCTGCGGCGCTATTCCAACTGGTGATGATGCCATCGAGCGTTTTGCTAACAATGGCATCTTGGGAGGATTCGACAATCGCCGCCAGTTGAAACCGTTCGTCTTGCACCTGGCCCAGAGTGGTTGCGATCGCTTGGCATTCTTCCACCTTGGCAGAAAGCTGCTGATTGGCTTGCGCCAGCGCTTGGGTGCACCTTGTGACTTGGACTTCGAGGGCGGTCTGAGTCGCCTGTAGTTGGGCGATCCGCTCGGCCTGATCGATGGCAAGCTCAGCCTGCACGGCAATGTGTTGGAGACTGTCTATTTCTCCATCTGTCCAGGGGTGGGGGGACGTGCAGCTATGGGCCATCAGCAGCCCCCAGAGCTGAGATTCGCGGCGCAAGGGCACTGCAAGATTGGCTTTAACCTCTAGCGGTGCCCAAAATTCAGCGATTTGATTTTCTTGCAGAGGTTCCAGCCAGCAGGCCTGAAAGCAAGCGTCTTGCGTGTCCCGATCGAGCAGCGACCACTGCGGTGCAGAAACAGCCTCAACCGTAACTGTGCTGCTGCCGTTGGGCTCAAAGCGATAGATCAGGGCGCGATCGCAGCCCAACAGTTGCTGTACGGCCTCAACTGTGGTTTGCAAAATTGTTGGTAAATCAGAGGATTGGCGGATTTGGAGCGCGATTTTAGCAAGCCGCAGTGCCCAATCGCCCGCCTCTGGAATAACGAGGCTGTGAGAATTCTCGACCGATGCATGGGAGCGTTTGTGGAGTTTTGCCATCGAGGGGCTGACGCTGAAGCAGCGCTGTAGAGCAGTGGTTTGGCATGCTTTTACTTATAAAGCCCGGACAAAATTAAATGAAGCAAACGATTATCAAATCTTTATGGCGGCGTCAATAAACTCAGGATAGGGATTTATTAAGGGATGATGACCTGCGGAGGGCGAGACTTGTGCCCGTGACAGGGGGATTTAGATTGGGTTGGGGGTGTCTGGTGTGGCCAGCAGCTTAGCCGCGATCGCCCCACCGATAAAGCCAAACAGGTGCCCCTCCCATGAAATCCCTGGCTGGCTCGGCAAAACGCCCCACAGCAACCCACCATAGACAATGCCAACCACTGCCGAAAAGGCGATCGAGGCGATGTTGCGTTCAAAATAGCCCCGCGACAGCAGAAACCCGAGATAGCCAAAAATCACGCCGCTTGCGCCAATGTGGTAGGCCGGTGAGCCCAAGAGCCAAGTGCCCAAGCCGCCCACGAGCATGGCGATCGCCGTTACCCAAAAAAAGTCGCTGGTGCGGCGCAGCATCACTAGCCAGCCCAGCACCACAAACGGCACCGTGTTTGACATCAAATGCGACCAGCCGCCGTGCAAAAAGGGGGCCAGCACGATGCCCCGTAGCCCTGTCACGGTGCGGGGCAAGATCCCAAAACGGTCGAGGCTGCCGCCGAGGGCCTGATCGAGCAGCTCGATCGCCCACATTAGCGCGACCATACTGACCAAAATCACAACTTGCAGCTTTAGCTCACGAGCTAGACCTTTTAACTCACTCTTCATTCTCGGGAGATGGGGTTGGGAGAGGGGGGAGGGGGGAGAGGTTGCCGTCAGCATGGGTCTGATCGCAACGCGGTCTATTTAAACCATAGCCCAATCTCTCTCCGGGTTGCCGCACCGAAACTTTCACGGGGCAATTTCGTCATAGAACTGCGATCGCGATTTTTTGATTGCAAAATTTAATTGCTAGATTTCGCTATAAGGGGAGCGATCGCAATTTTTATTAGCGGCTGTTAATTTCTATTTGTCTATTTGCGTCTGGTCTGACCGCAACTTTTATTTTTCATCAGAGCTTTATATTTTAATTTCTGATGGTTGTCCTCCCGTTGCCCGATGGCGATCGCGCTGCCTGTATAGACAAGCAGAGGGCGTGCAGACTATCTTCACCTATCCCTGCCAAGCTCTACCTATCCCTATCAAGCTCTACCGACCTGCGCTGGGCCGATCGGGCATCTTGCTGCCGATCGCATGTGTGAATCTCCCAGTCGCTCGCCGTAAACCCCATGGCCCGCTAGGTCACCGTGCAGTTGGATGGCAGAGTGGTTGATTGGTCAATGGGGGTGCTGGCCCACTCGGATAACCGAATCGGACTTGCTACTCTAGAGGAAATCATGCAGCAAAACTGTAAACCGCCGCCTTATTGAAAGAGACCGCATTGAAAGAGACCGCATTGAATGCTGGCTAGAATCAGGGCGGGCGACAGTTGGAGTTGGACGAAAAGGGAGGATGTGGTCTTGACCACTACATTGCTAGATAAGGCTTAGATAGGGCTCAGCGCGATCAGGGTATAGGGTATCAACCATTGGATTATCAGCCTTGTCTGGGGCATTTCCCCGCTGCCTGGTGTTATAACTGCCTTGCCTTCAGGGTTCTGGTGTGATTAAGCGTTGTCTACTGCCGTGTGGCATTGCGTCATCTACCCTCTCCCCTATGTTATCTGCGATTGCATTGTCCCTAAAGCATCGGCAGCGTGGTCAAGCTGCTGCTTTACGCTGAAATTAAATGCTGAAATTAAATAGTCAGTGAATGAACAACCGGTTTAGGCAAGAGAGCGAATCTAACGCTGAAGATCACACGAGTCATGCATTGGGATATGACCGCAATCGCTCATTGCTATCCCTCAAGTGGCGTCTCTTGCCGGGTGTAGTCATGGCGTTGTTGATCGGGCTGTTGTTTCAACTGGGGGCCTGTCAACCGCTAGAGCATTTACTCTACGATGCGCTGTTTCAACTCCGCGGCCCTATGGGCTGGGGCAGTCAGGTTGCAGTTATTGAAATTGATGAGCCGAGTATTCAGAAGTTTGGGCGGTTTCCCTGGAAGCGCGATCGCTATGCCGAGCTGCTGACGGTGTTGACCGATGCCCAAGCCAGCGTGGTTGGTTTAGATCTGCTGCTGCCTGAGCCTGCCCCCGAAGATCAGGCCCTAGCGGCGGCGATGGCAGCTCACGGGCGGGTGGTTTTGGTGCAAGACTGGACTCAGTCTGGGATGGCCTTAGATCCTGCTACACCGCTACAGGCAGCGGCGATCGCCACGGGGCATGTCTATAAACGCGAAGATCCCGACGGGCTAACGCGATCGCTAGAGCTTTATCGCCACGATCTGCCGGCTCTAGCGCTGGTGCTGGCCCAACTATATTCCAGCCCCAATCTCCCCGTCGATTTTCCCAACCCCACCCAGCCGCTGTGGCTCAACTGGTTTGGCCCAACGACCGAAGCCGCACACTACTCCTTTGCCCAAGTGCTGGCGCGGCAGGTGCCGTCGAAGGAGTTTCGCAACAAAATCGTTTTAGTCGGCACTAATGCCCTCGCCCTTGATTCGCTGCAAACGCCCTACGACCGCAATCCGCCGACGGGAAATGTTTACCTGCAAGCCACTGCGGTCAATAATATCCTCCGCGCCAACGCTTTGCAGCAGCCCGGAGCGGGCTGGCTTGTGCTGATTTGGCTATTGGGTGGGCCGGGGCTCAGTGTGCTGCTGGCCCGCTGGCGGTTTGAGCGTCAAGTTTTAACCTGGCTGGGGCTGGCGGTGGGGTGGTTTTGCGCCAGTCTGCTGCTGTTTTATGCCGGCTGGTGGGTGCCAACGGCGATGCCGATTGCGTTAATTTTGGGGACGGGGATGGCGGCGGCGTTTATCGACCAATACCACACCAATCGGCTGTTGCAACAAAGCGAAGAACGCTATGCCTTGGCGGTTTATGGTTCCAATGAAGGGCTGTGGGACTGGAATTTGCGCACCGATCAGCTCTACCTCTCCCCCCGCTGGAAGGAGATGCTGGGCTATGGCCCTAGTGAGGTGGGCGATCGCATTGAGGCCTGGTTTAGCCGGGTGCACAGCGAAGATTTAGACTCGCTTAAGGCGGCGATCGATGACCATATCCACGGCAGCACGCCCCATTTTGAGCATGAGCATCGCATTGCCCACCACAGCGGCAGCTATCGCTGGGTGATGAGCCGGGGCATTGCCGTCCGCGACCGCAACGGTCAAACCTATCGCTTGGCCGGGTCGCAGACCGACATTACCGAGCGCCGCGAGGCCGAAGATAAGCTGCGGCGGATTGCGCTTTACGATGAGCTGACGAGCTTGCCCAATCGCGCCTTTTTTTTGGATACCATCGCGAAGGCGATCGCCCGGTCTAATCTCCAGTTGTTTAACACCTATGCCGTGCTGCTGCTCGATATCGATCGCTTCCAGGTGGTCAACAGCAGTCTTGGCAATACCGTCGGGGATCAGCTCCTAGTGGCGATCGCCTACCGACTCAAAGC
>DATNOW010000712.1:0-3648 GCA_036703515.1 Chroococcidiopsis sp. | reverse complement strand
TGGCTCGCTGGTCTCCGGTTCGCTGGTCTGCGGCTCTAAGGCGATCGCTTCGGCTGGGTTGGGTTCTGGAGTGATCTCTGGTTCAGGTTCAGCTACCGCATCGGCTGTAAATTCAGTTGCGAATTCGGGGGCGATCGCGGGGGATATGCCCGGCTCGTCTAGGTCGCCGCTGTCGTCCAGATCCCAGTTGCTATCTTCGGCATCGGTTGGCGGGGTTTCAGGTTGGTCATGATCCAGCACGCTGGACGCTGGGGATTCAGGTGCAGCGGATTCAATTGCAGGCGTGCTTTCTTCATCAGCGGGCCAGGTATCGTCGTCTTCGATTACGCGGTCTGCGATCGCCGGGTTGGGTTCACTGGTCACCTCGGCAGGGGGCAGGGGACTGGTCTGCGGCGGACGTTGTTTGCTAAACGCACCTTGAATGCGGCTGACTAGCCCACCAAACAGGTTAGTTTTGCGGCTAGCGCGCTTGTCGTTAGCGGTGCGGCGAGCCAGCACTGCTTGCTCTTGGGCGCTGAGGGGTTTGCCGATTTCTTCAAATTCGGCATCGAGAATTTCGTCCTCATCGCCAAAGGGATCGGCCCAATTTTGACGATCATCGGCGGGACGTTCGCCAGAATGTTCAGCCGCAGATTCAGCCGCAGATTCAGCGATCGCCCCATCCGTAGGAGCATCGCTGGCGGGCAATGCGGCGGCATCAGACTCTAGGGGCTCAGCGTCAGGATTTGGGCTGCTGGCAGCAGATCCCACAGTCTCTGGGGCTTGGGTGTCGCTGGCTAAAGCAGGGTCGGGCTGTTCGGGGGCAGTAGGGGGCAAGGGCGTTTCAGGGGATGGCGTTTCGGGGGATGGCGTTTCGGGGGATGGCGTTTCGGCCGCAGCGGCAAGTTGGACTGTCGGGGCTTCAGAGTTTGCGATGGAGTTTAGGGAGGCTGGGGTTGACGCTGCGACAGTTCCAGTCGGGTTGGGCGTAGCGGGAGCCGAGGTGCGCTCGGGTTGGGGCGATCGCCCCGATCGAGCCGTTCTTGATTTTTTCCCGGCAGGACGGGCTGTGTCGGGGGAGGATACAGGTGCGGATGAGGGGGTTGATCCTACGGGCGATCCTGCGGGCGATCCTGCGATGGGCCGTGAGCCTGCTGGAAATGGCATCACCGAGCGCCACTGAGCCTGCAAGTTGTGCTGCATCGTCTTTAGATTGGCTTGCACAACCTGAAGCGCCGTTTGATTGCTGCCTGCCAAGGTGCGCTGCCGTTTCGGCGTCAGTTCACGGCGCAGCAGCAGGGTTTGCCAGCCAAACCAGCCCAACAGCGCCACACTCGCAGTTTGACCCAGCAAAACGCCGCCTGTAATTCGCCCAGCGCACACCCACAGCACCAGCGCATAAAACAGGCCAATGCCGCTCCAAATCAAGTCATATTTGCGGTGCAGCTCTGGGAAAAAGAAAGCCGCCATGTAGAGCGCAAAGCTGCTCAGACCGACTGCGATCGCCAGGATATATGCCATAGTCTCTTACCCGACAGGGAACCTCTGGGCAATGCTCAACAGGCTCGACAGGGGCAGTCGAGGTCGTCATTACCCACTCTTCTCTATTTTGCGTGAGATCGGTCACTCAGCAACCAACACCCGCCAGAGAACGGGCGATCGCCAATGCGTGGTGCCGAGATGCGATCGCCAAGATGCGGCTACAGCTTCCAAACGCGGATAGTTTTGTCAGAACTGCCGCTGACAAACGTCTTGCCATCCCGGCTAATTGCTAGCGTGTTGACGCTATCGCTATGCCCCGTTAGCGTCTCAATCACCCGACTGGTAGCCAGATCCCACAGCTTAATGGTGCTGTCGCTGCTGCCGCTGATCAGGGTGCTGCCGTCGGGGGTAATGGCGATCGCGTTGACATCGCGGGAGTGATCGCTCAACGTGCAGATCAGACGCGCCGCGTTGATATCCCAGACTTTGATCGTCTTGTCTTTGCTGGCGGTAATCAAAATTTGGTTGTCGGGGCTAACCAACACGTCATTGACGGTGCTGATGTGACCCGACAGCGACTGCATTTGCTGCCCCGTCTGCAAACTCCAGAGCTTGGTGGAGTTATCAAACCCACCGCTGACTAAAATCCGGTTGTCGGGGCTAATCGCCAAGCAGCGCACCATGCTGCCAACATTGACCAAGGTTTTGAGCAAGTTGCCTGAACCCATCTGCCATAGGCGAATGGTGCGATCTTCCGAGCCGCTGGCCAAAATCTGCCCGTCGGGGCTGATCACCACAGCGCTGACATCGCGCGAGTGCCCCGTTAACGTCCGCAGCAGGGTGCCGGTAGTCATGCTCCAGGTTTTGATGGCGTAGTCGTCGCCGCCGCTGGTCAAGGTTTGCCCGTCGCGGCTGATGGCGATCGCATTAACCCCCTTGCGGTGCCCCGACAGCGTACCCAGCAAATCGCCCGTGGCCAAGTTCCACAGCTTGATCGTCTCATCCAAGCTGCCGCTGGCAAAAATTGAGCCGTTGGGCGCAATGCCCATCGCCGTTACCCACGAGCTATGGGCGTTGATCGAGTACTGGCAGCGTCCGCTATTCGAGGGTAAAACCTGCGGTTTGGCCGTCGGCGTCCGCGGTTGCCCAGAGACGGGCTGACGGGGAGTTGGGGTTGGAGGCGAAGCAGGTGGGCTCGGGACAGGAGGGCGCGAGACAGGAGGGCGCGAGGGCGTTGGCTGGGCCGTTTGGGTCGTGGACGGAGCCCGCAGCGAGGGCGACGGCGAGGGTGACGGCCGCGGACTGTTCATCTGCGATCGCGACGGGGATGCGCCAGCGGGGGGCGACTTTTTTGACTGGGCCGTGGGGATAAAATAATCGGCGTTGAGATCACGCATTACCTCATCGGCCGACTGATAGCGCTCGCTGACCAGATCCGCCAGCATCATATCGAGGATGTGGGCAAGTTGATCGCTGACCAAAATCTCCTTTTCTTGCAGATGCTCGCGCCAGATCCAGCGCCCTTCCATCGGGTCGTAAAGCGTGTCGGGCTTCATCTCAGTCAGCAGGTGCAGGCAAGTAGCCCCCAAGCTGTAGAGGTCGCTAGCCGGAAACGCCCGCCCGCCGCGAAACTGCTCCATTGGAGCATACCCTTCGGTGCCAATGCGGGTACCCGGTTCGCCCGAGGTGGCCTCCGTCAACTGCTTGGCGATGCCAAAGTCGATCAGCACTAGGCGATCGTCTGACTGCCGCCGCAAAATGTTCATCGGCGTGATGTCGCGGTGAATCACCTGCTTGTTGTGGACAAACCGCAGCACCGGCAGCAAATCAGACAGCACATCCCGAATCTGCCGTTCGTTAAATGCCCCACTCTGGCGCATCTGCTGCAACAAATTTTGCCCTTCGATAAACTGCTGCACCAGGTAGAGATAGCCATCCTGCTCAAAGTAGGCGTGCAGGGTGGGGATCTGCGGATGCTCCCCCAGTTCATGCAGACGCAGCGCCTCTTGGTTAAACAGAGCGACGGCCTTTTCTAGGGATTTTGTCCCCTGCACCTGGGGCGAAAACTGCTTGATGACGCAATAGGTGCCCAAACGATCTTCGTCCATGGCCAAATAGGTGCGCCCAAAACCCCCTTGACCCAGCGGTTGAATCGCCCGATAGCGCCCTCTCAACACACGCACCAAA
>DATNOW010000711.1:0-9044 GCA_036703515.1 Chroococcidiopsis sp. | reverse complement strand
CTTTGATGATCCCATTTGAAGACTATTTGATGACCGTTGATGATCTGAAGGGATGTCGTAGTGGATGCTGTGGAGTGCGTTGCGGAGTCCATTGCAAAGTTCATTGAGAAATGCGTTGCAAAATGCGTTGCGAAAAATGTGAAAAATATCGTTGGTTGATGCTAAGGATTGCTCTATCGATAACGCGCGCCGTTACTTCTTAGAATTACTTCCCATTACTTCCCATTACTTCCTAGAATTACTTCTCAAATTTACTTCCGAGTATTGCCTCCCAAAATCACTTACCGTTCAAAATTACTTCACCAAAGTTACTTCACAGTAGTTACTTCACAGTGTTAATGGAAGACACAAACACGGTGTAGACCGCAGCGTAACCTGCAAACAGTAGAAATACAGCAACCATGACCATTTCCTCCAAAAGAGTGTTGAGTAGATGTGGATTGGAAAATCTATCGTTCGGTCGTTCAATCTATTTATTAGAATATGCCGTACTTCATGCACCGACTACCCCCAATTGGGGTCATGCGATCGGGTGATCTTGACGTCAAACCTGGCATTATCCCTGGGCAGCGTCACTGCAGCACCTACACGCCCAAACCAAGATTTACGGTGAGATTGTGGGGGGCGGTTCTACACCCTTCTTGTTCCTAAGATCCACACTTATTAGGTATTTCACAATTGGGATGGATTTGCCATGATTTAAGGGTAATCCGTGAGGACAACTCCATGACATCTCCCGTGCAGTCGGTCTACAACTGGTATCGCAGTCTGATTGCTAACCCCAAATATCGCTGGTGGATCATTGCTGGCAGTTTGGTCTATCTGATCAGCCCCATTGATATTTCCCCTGATTTTATTCCCTTCATTGGTCAGCTTGATGATGCGGTAATTTTGACGCTGCTGGTGTCTGAGCTTTCTCAGGTGTTGCTTACTCGCGTCAAAACGGTCAAAGCGCGTAAGGCAGCCCAGTCTGCGGAAACGACAGCCACGGCTACTCCAGTCGACGTCAACGCAGTCACCGTTGACTAGGTGCCGTGGGGGCAGTGCTCGGCGGGCCAGGCGATCGCTCCTCTGTAGCGCAGTTGACCCAGCCCTGAAGTGCATGAGAATAGCAAAACCCTAAGTGCCGATTTTCTCTAATAAAGGAGAAAGTCGGCACTTGTTTGTATGGTCGAATTTGTATGGTCGAACGGGGGTCTAAATTTTGTGTTGGTTAAGTCGGTCTAAGTTGGTCTAAGTTGGTCTAAAATTTTACGCGGGTCTGAATTTTGCCGAATTTTGCTGATAGGTGTGCGGCTAGGGGGTGCCACCTGTTCCAGCAGTCGTTTCCGGGAGTTCATTCCAGCGGTCCTTTGCAGCAGTCCCTTCCAGCAAGCTGTTTCGGCGTTTTTTTCAGCAGCCTGAGAAAACTTTAGAGAAAATCCTGAGTGTCTCGTAGACTGTCTGTATCAAGCTGTATCGGAGAGAAAAACTGCCGTATTCTTCCCCGCGTTCTTTCCCGTGTTCTGCACAGCGTTTTCGCCTGCGTTCTTGCCTGCGTCCTGATAATCCCTCCGTTGCGATCGCCATTACTCAGGGCTCTAGCAGCGGTGACAATTGTCTGTATTATTTAGCACAAAGCAGCTTTTGGGTTCAATGCTTTTGATAATCCAATGGCAAAGAAACCATTATGGGCGGAAAAGCAGCCCAGAGGTCTTTAGCGAACCTGAGGATGCTATGGTAAGAAACGGCAGATTTCCCATGGAAGCACGCACTCTACCGTCATTACTGAATTTGTAAAGCACACGCTCTAAATCACACGTCCTAAATCGCACATTGTTGCCTATTTGTTGCCCATGCTAGAGTTTCTGTCGATTGTTCCCCTAGCGCAAGTTGTCACATCGGCTCCTCCTGTTGCGCCTTCTTACCTGTCAAGAGAAGTGCTGCGGGTGCAAGAGATCCGCCCCTTGCCGGGTCAACTCAACACAGTGCCAGTCTTCAATAGCAACAGTCCAGAGGTGATCCAGTCAGAGGGGGTACTGCTCTCGACCTTCCCCCCCAACGGGATGCGATCGCCCCAGGCCCACCTCAACTACCCGCTCCAGGGACGCTTTGACTTTTTCGCTCACCACATTGCGCGCGGAGTCAGACCGGGTGATGTCCGCACGATGTATATGGGCATCTTGGTCTACAATCCGACCAATCGAACAGTGACGCTTGACGTGCTGCAGGCCTCCAGCTATCTGACCCAGGAAGCGCCCTTCTACGATTTGCCTTCCTATCTTTCTAACCCCGTCGGGTCTGTGTTTGCTGGGCCGGGCAGTCGCGCCACCGATAGCATCCTGCGGGGCAACCGCCAGCTCGGCTGGCCCAACCGCATCACGATTCCACCCCAAAGCAGCCGGTTGCTCGTGAACCTGCCGATTCCATTGCGCGACCTCTCTGCGTTGCAAAACGGCGTACCGCTGCCGCAGCACCTGCTGCCAACTGACCCCACCGAAGGGCTAGTCGATGATGCCGCCAACCCTCTGGGCGCGATCGCAATGCCCCCTGGAACAGGGACACCCGCAGCGACAAACCAGCGTCCTCCCACCAATGGACGCACCGTGCTGATGCACCTCCAGAGCGATGGGCCAATTTACATGGCTAACTTGGCCATGTACGCCCGCATTAACGCCAACGGCAGCGAACGCGCCCCTTCTATGACCGAGTGGGAGTCGATGTTAGTCCAGGGAAATTTGGTCACACCGCGCGACCATCCTCCTACCCCGCCCAACCAAAACTCAGTAGCACGCATGTTTTATGGGCGGGTTGCGGGCATTGCCCAAGGTTCGGAGTGGACTGCGCGACTGACCGATACCCCCAATTCCGACTATCTCAGCATTCCGCAGCCGGGGCAGGCGATCTCCTACGTGATTGCGTCCTTAGAGCGCGGCACCTTTGGTACAGGGCAGGTGCAAAGCGCACCGATGCTGGCCCGCTATCCCGATACGGCCTATTTGGCCAACGGCAACTATGGCATTCACTACAACCTTAATATTCCGTTGGTGAATAATACCGACACGCCGCAAACCGTCAACCTGACGCTGCAAACTCCGCTTAAGGATGCTGAATACCAAGGCGGGCTGCGGTTCCTCAACCCACCGGATGACAATGTGTTTTTCCGGGGGACGGTGCGGCTGCAGTATGAGGATGACTTTGGCGTGCCGACCACGCGCTATTTGCACGTGGTACAGCGTCGCGGGCAGGAAGGGGAGCCACTGGTGCAGTTACGGATGCGGCGGCGCAGTAGCCGCACTGTTCAGGTCGATTTCCTCTATCCGCCCGATTCAACGCCTCCCCAAGTGTTTACTATCCAAACCAACCCGAGCATTCTCGATCGTTTTTAGAGGGTATGGGTTGGTTCGACTGCGCTCACCAACCAAACGCGCTCACCAACCGGTTGGTGAGCGTAGCCGAACCAACCGGGGGGGCGCAAATTAGCTCCAAATCCCAAGTCATCCTTTGCAAGAGCGGCGGCGGCTCTCTTGCAGAGGATTAACAGCCGGTTTTATTGCATCCGTTATGTTTGGGATTGCGGTACCCAAACCGATACTGAGCCTGCGTTGCAGCGGAAGTCAGCCCAGCCTTCATCGTTGGTGGTGACAGGCTCATCAATATGCTCTGTGATATCGATGTAGACGCAGTTGGGGTGCCCAACCTCCATCCATTTGCTGCCCTCATCGCCATTGCTTAAAACTACCGCCATACCACCGGGATGCTCATCATTACCGAGGCGCGTCCATCCGAGGGTGTTGGCGTGGTCAAAGTAGTCGTATTGCTCGCCATAGGCGTAGGTGCGACGGGCATAGAGAAACTTATCGATCAGCCACTGGTGGCTATCGAGCCAAATTTCGTACTCATTGCCGTCATTGCCTGTGTCGGTGTAGTGGGCTCCATAGTAGTCGCCATAAAACACGCAGGGATACCCGTCTTGGCGCAGCAAAATTAGCGCATAGGCCAGTGGCTTAAACCACCCTTCAACAACAGACTCTAGGGACTGCAAAGGCTGCGAGTCGTGGTTATCGACGAGGGTTACAGCTAAGGCAGGCTGCTGCTGCACTAACGTATTGTCGAAGATTTGGCGCATGTCATAACCGTTGCCCTGCTTGCTGGCCTCACAGAAGTTGTAGTGCAGCGGGGCGTCAAACAGCAGCACATCACCCCCGGTAACGCTAATAAAGTGGTGCAGCGCCTCGACTTCATAGGACCAATATTCACCTACGGCAAAGAGCGATCGCCCGACATGTTTGCGGCAGTGGTCGAGCCACTCTGGGAAGAAGTCTGCTTTGACATGCTTGACGGCATCAAATCGAAAGCCGTCTACATCGGTCGTATCGACATACCATTCGCCCCAGCGTTTGAGTTCGTCGCAGACCTCTGGGTTGTCGATATCTAAGTCGCATCCCATCAGGAAGTCAAATGCGCCCTTTTCAAGGTCTACATTGGCGTCAAAGCTTTTATCCTTGAATAGATAAACGGCATTTTCACCTTCGTTGTAAGCGTTGTAGTCAACCGCATCAAAGTGCCACCAGTGCCATTCCATCGGCGAATATTTGCCCTGACGCCCAGGAAAAGTAAAGTGCGTCCACACTTTTATCGTCTGCATATCGCCAATGGGCTGGGTGCGATCGTCGGGGTTGTAAGGGGTGGCTTCAACTTCTTCTGGCTGATCGGCTCCAAGACGGTGATTTAAAACAATGTCAGCATAGACGCGAATGCCCGCTTGCTTAGCGGCTTTAATGGCAGCTAGATATTCGGCTTTGGTGCCATATTTTGTGCGGACGGAGCCTTTTTGGTCGAATTCGCCCAGGTCAAACATATCGTAGACGCCATAGCCTACGTCGTAGCCGCCGGCCGTGCCTTTGTAGGCGGGGGGCAACCAAACCGAGGTAATGCCTACTTCGGCCAGTGCTTCTACATTTTGCCGAAACTCATTCCACAGACTGCCATCGGGAGGGATGTACCAATGGAAATATTGCATCATGACGCCATTGGGTTCAGACATGATCAACTCCCCTCTTGATTGATGATTGGAAATGATGATTGGAAATAGTGAAAAACTGCTAATTAGTAAGTGCTAATTAAAAAGTGCCAGCTAGAGTGTGCCCGCCAAAATGTGCCCATCAAAACGTCTCAGTTAAAACAGGCTAGTTAGAACGGCTAACCAAAAACTGCTCGGCTCAAAATTTGGGATTGAGTCGGAATGCTGCATCACTGCTGATTGTTAACCGTTTAGTGCGGCGATTTAATCGAATTTATGAGTGCAGTTTCTCATTAGCCAAGAAAATTTCTATCTCTCCTTGGAAGGATTGAAGCATTCGATCACAAGGCGATCGCTAATCCACCTTGCTACCGTTCCTAGCCGGGCCTTGGCTGTGACGATATTGGCAATATAAAAACGCTCTACCGATCGCTCAAGTCGTAGCAACTTCCTCGATCGGTAGAGCATTTAAGCTTTCAATTTTTATACTAGGAAATACTAATAAAATGCCAATGCAATGCCAATAATGCGGCATTCTCTAAGGAAAGAGAGTGGGGCGATCGCCCTAAGCTCCGCCGTATCCCTAAGGTGAGGGCACTCTCTCCCAGGTTTAGAACACTATTTTCCAGGTTTATCCCGCTTTTTGTTCCGAGGTCTTTCTTCTGCGGCGGTAGTTACCGACGGTTCACCGTCCGCTGGCACCTGAACTTCGGTTTGCACGGCGGCAGGGGCGATAGAAGCCGGCGCGGATGGCGTTGGAGAGCCCAAAAACCTCTGCACCAGTAAGGGAATGACCGCTGCTGCCGTGAGGGAAACAGCACCCACCACGCCCTGAAACGCCATCGTTTTCAGCTTTGCGCTCAACTTATCGGAAGTTGGAGAGAGATTGTTATTTTCCATCGTGAATATTTAATCGTAATGACCCGCTAGCTCGGACGCTAAGGTTGACCTTAACATTACAACTGACCCGCTAGCCTAAGCGGACGCCTAAAGTGCCCATGTTGTTCCTGAAATTCCTGAAGCCAGAAAACTTTGGACAGGCTTACCCCGCTAGCCTCAAACACTACACAAAGACTGGCCGATGGAGTCATAAACTGTATCGACACTGCGCCATTGTGCCATAAGCATTTCAAATAAATTTTATTGTGAAGGATAATTTGGCAAGCGGGAATCTTAATGAGGATGCTTGATGGGCGATCGCCTTCCCACATGCCTCCCTACATGCCTTCCCATATTAAGGGGAGGACGGATCTGGGGAGGACGGATCTGGATGGGGCAGGTCTAGCGTTGCGGATCCACCGCTAATTTTCATTGGTGAGTCTACCAGTGATTTTGATGGGCGATTCTCACTGGCGATTTTGCGGACAAGATTTGCCAAGACAACTTTCAAATGCCTATCGATAGTCGTATTTCGGAGTCTTCGCCTTGAGTGCTATGGTCGTTAAAAAAGTTGATTTCAAGGCTTACTTTAACCCCTGATGTCGAGAGCAATCTGGGTCAAAGCGTCGGGTGCAGCAGAGCCGCTATAGCTCCCCTTGTATCTTGAGCGCAGAGGTTTGATTTAATCCATGCTCCTAAAGTTCAATCAAAGTGCTCCTGTTCAGTTTTTTTCCTAGTCAACCCGCTGTTGAGCGTGCCCGGTAATGCAACCCAGCCCACAATCTACCGTTTCAGGTCTTTCAGGTGTTTCTGATAGTTCAGGTGTTTCCGAATCGCGTGGTGGTTCTGAGCTAGAGCGTGTTTTAGAACAGCTAATGGCGATCGCCCTCCAGCTCCAGCAGCCCACCGATTGGGCAACACGGTTGGCTGGGGCCGTCGAGGGGGTTTCGGCCTTGCTTCAAGGCGGGGCGACGACGATCTACCGCATTCACCCAGAGCAGCGGGCAACCCAAACAGCGACAAAGCTGACCCAATCCAAAAATTTGGACAGTCTGGAAGGGGCGATCGCTCCCTGTTTGGCATCTGGAATACCATCTGGACTGGCATCTGATCTGGCATCGCCCCAAATGCTGGATCTGTCGCCCTACTGGGAGAATCTGGTTCAAGGGCAGATGGTTCAAGGGCAGAAGGCGCAAGGGCAGAAGGCGCAAGACCAAGACGCAGTTACCAGCCAGGGGCAACTGCTAGGTCCCATTGCCGCTACACCCTCTACAAAGGCCTCGACCGCATTACTGTGGGGCGTTTTGGTGGTGCAGCGTCCGGTGACATCCGGTGATATGGCATGGTCTGCGGCTGAGCTTCACGCTCTGCGGCAAGTGTCTCTGCAAGTGGCGATCGCCTTACAACAGTCGAGTTTAGAGCACGAAGTCGAGCAGCTCAAAAGCCAGCAGGCTATCGATATCACCGACATTACCGCTATTACCGGTATCACCGGCATCACCCACCGCCAGCAAACCGATGAACCGGCCAAGCCGCGTGAACTGTTTTTACGCAGCATCTATGATGGCGTCGCCCAAGGCATTGTGGTCATTGATGTCGGGCAAGACGGTGATTTTTACTATGCTGGGCAAAATCCAGCGGCAGAGCGCTTAACCGGGATAGCCAGCAGTCAGATTCAGGGCAAAACGCCCGAGCAGGCCTTTGGCGTAGAACGGGGGCGCAGCATCCGACGGCACTACCAGCAGTGTGTGCAGAGTCAGGGCGCAATTTCCTATGAAGAAGAGTTGCAGGTCGAAGGCACAACGCGCTGGGGGTTTGTGACCCTATCGCCTTTGATCGATGCCCAAGGGCAGATCTATCGCGTGATTTGCACCAATCAAGACATTACCAAACGCAAGCGTAACGACGCCAAACGCAAGCAGGTAGAACAGGCGCTCGATCGCAGCGAAGCCCGGTTTCAGCATTTGGTGTCGAACATACCTGGCGTGATCTATCGCAGCAGCGGCGATACCCACCGCACGATGGAGTTTATCAGCGAATTTGTGGAAGAGGTGTCGGGCTATCCAGCGCTCGATTTTGTCGATGACTGTGTGCGTTCGTGGACGAGCATTATTCACCCAGACGATCAGGCGGCGGTGAGTGCAGAGCTAGCGCAGGCGATCGCCCATCACCAATCGTTTACCTTAGAATATCGGATCTGCCACAGCGACGGCAGCCTGCGCTGGGTCTATGAGCAGGGACGCGGCGTTTACGAACCAGAGGGGGCGATCGCCTGCCTCGATGGAGTGATTTTTGATATCAGTCGGATTAAGCAGACCGCCCAGCGACTACACGATTCCGAAACGTTTCTCCATGCCATTATCAACGGCATTGGCGATCCGCTATTTGTCAAAGACGCGCAGCATCGCTACCTATTGGCTAACGATGCCATGTGTGAGTTTCTTGGCCATCGTCGCGAGCAGATCATTGGTCAAACCGATTTCGACCTGTTTAGCCCCGATGAAGCGCATATCTTGCACCATGCCGATCAGCAAGTGTTAGATGCCTGCACGGTGCAGATCCAGGAAGAGCGGATCACCGATCGGCGGGGCATGACTAAAATTCTTTCGGCCAAGAAGTCTTGCGTCTGTGATGGAGCGGGGCAGTCGTTTCTGATTGTGACGATTCGCGACATCACGGACTTGAAGCAGGCCGAGATGATTTTGCAACATACCAATGAGGTGCTCGAAGCCCGGGTAGAGGAGCGCACCATCCAACTGCGGCGCAGTGAGAATCAGCTCCGCGCCTTGCTTTCGGCGGCTCCGATTGTGCTCTATGCAATCGATGCCAGCGGTCAATTCACCCTCTCCGAAGGCAAAGGGCTCCAGGCCGTTGGGCGATCGCCCGGTGAATGGGTGGGTAAGTCGGTATACGACGTGTATGCCCAATCTCCCCAAATCTTGGAGTTTATCAATCGAGGTTTGGCCGGTGAGCAGTCAGTAGCGCTGATCAACACCGATGGGCTGTGGTATGAAAACTACTTTTCACCCCTGTGGAATGAAGAGGGCAAGGTGGATGGGCTGATTGGCATCGCCCTAGACGTGACCGAACGAATGCAGGTGCAGCAAGAGCGCGATCGCTTTTTTGAGCTATCGGTGGATATGCTCTGTACCGCTGGGATAGA
>DATNOW010000710.1:0-4274 GCA_036703515.1 Chroococcidiopsis sp. | reverse complement strand
CCCTGGATTGAGAATGGCTTTTACTACGACTTTGATGTGCCCGACGCCTTTACCGAAAAGGACCTCAAGGCCATCAAAAAAGAGATGACCAAAATCATCAACCGCAAGCTGCCAGTAATTCGTGAGCAGGTCAGCCGGGAAGAAGCCGAGCGCCGCATCCAAGCCTTGGGCGAACCCTACAAACTAGAAATTTTGGCCGGCTTAGAAGACCCCATCACCCTCTACCATCTGGGCGACCAGTGGTGGGATCTGTGCGCGGGTCCCCACGTAGACAGCACCGCAGACCTCAACCCCGACGCCATCGAGCTAGAAAGCGTGGCTGGGGCCTACTGGCGCGGCGACGAAACCAAAGCGCAATTGCAGCGGATCTATGGCACCGCCTGGGAAACCCCAGCCCAACTGGCCGAATATAAACGCCGCAAAGAAGAAGCCCAGCGCCGCGATCACCGCAAGCTGGGGCGCGAACTAGGGCTGTTTATTTTTGCAGACCCGGTAGGCCCAGGGCTGCCCTTGTGGACCCCCAAAGGCACCATTTTGCGATCGCTGCTCGAAGATTTTCTTAAGCAAGAGCAGATCAAGCGCGGCTATCTGCCCGTCGTCACCCCCCACATTGGGCGCATCGACCTGTTCAAGATCTCGGGACACTGGCAAAACTACAAAGAAGACATGTTCCCGATGATGGCCGACGATGAAGCGTCGCGCCTGGCAGAGCAAGGCTTTGCCCTCAAGCCGATGAACTGCCCCTTTCACATCCAGATCTATAAGAGCGAACTGCGCTCTTACCGCGAGTTGCCCATGCGCCTGGCGGAGTTTGGCACCGTCTACCGCTACGAGCAATCAGGCGAACTGGGCGGGCTGACCCGCGTGCGCGGCTTTACCGTAGACGACTCGCACCTGTTTGTTACCCCCGATCAGCTCGAAGCCGAATTTCTCAGTGTCGTCGATTTGATCCTGTCGGTGTTCAACAGCCTCCAGCTAAAAAACTTCAAAGCCCGCCTCAGCTTCCGCGATCCGGCGTCCGATAAGTACATTGGCTCCGATGAAGTCTGGACGAAGGCCGAAAATGCCATTCGCAATGCTGCCGAAACCCTCGGTATGGAGCACTTCGTCGGCGTGGGTGAAGCCGCCTTTTATGGCCCCAAACTCGACTTTATCTTCCGCGATGCCCTAGAGCGGGAGTGGCAGTTGGGTACCGTGCAGGTCGACTACAACCTGCCCGAACGGTTTGAGCTAGAGTATGTGGCCGAAGATGGCACCCGGCAGCGTCCGGTGATGATTCACCGCGCCCCGTTTGGCTCCCTAGAGCGCCTGATCGGGATTTTGATCGAAGAGTATGCGGGTGATTTTCCGCTGTGGCTGGCCCCGATCCAGGTGCGCCTACTGCCCGTCACCGAGGAGCAGTTGCCCTTTGCCCGTCAGGTGATCGACCAACTCCGATCCTTTGGGGTGCGGGCCGAAATCGACACCAGCGGCGAACGCTTAGGCAAGATGATCCGCAATGCCGAGAAGGAAAAAATCCCGGTGATGGGGGTGGTTGGGGCCAAGGAAGTCGAGGGCAGTGCCCTCAGCATTCGCACCCGGGCCTCTGGCGAGCTCGGTGCGCTGTCTGTAGCTGAGGTGACCGCACGACTTACCCAGGCGATCGCCACCTACGGCAACTTCTAAACTCTCAACAGACCCATAGCCAAGCTCCAAAAGAAAACCCCCGGCGAGAATCTCGTCGGGGGTTTGAAATCAGGGTGCATCTACCATTCCCTTATCCCCAGAAATGCGGGTGAAATCAGGACAAATTCAGACCAATTTGGGGAAATTTTTTGGGGGAAAATTCGCAGAATAAATTCCCAGAATAAATTCGCAGAAAACCTGGGTGGGCGATCGCCCCACCGCCCTCACCTACCGCCCTCACTAAACATAAAACCAAAAAAATAAAACCCCTAGCGTGAAGCCAGGGGTTCAAATCAGGGTGCATCTACCATTCCCATATCCCTGATTTACCAGGGCAAATCAGGACAAATTCAGCCCGATTGGCAAAAAATTTCTAGCGGTCTGGCTTTAAGCCGCCCGCTCCAGCGCCAAGCGAATCAATTCATCCACCAGTTGCGGAAACGGAATGCCGCTGGCATCCCACAGCATCGGATACATACTGGTCGCCGTAAACCCAGGCATGGTGTTGATCTCGTTAATAAAAATCTCCCCCGTCGCTTCCACATAAAAGAAATCGACCCTGGCAATACCCGCTGCATCCACTGCCATAAAGGCCGCGATCGCCATTTCCTGAATCTTGGCCGCCACCTCTGGCGGCAGCGGAGCCGGGATCATCAGCCCGGCTCGCCCTTCGGTATATTTCGTCTCATAGTCATAAAAGTCGCCCTCGTAGGTGATTTCGCCAATCACCGAAGCCTTGGGGTTGTCGTTGCCCAGCACCGCACATTCCACCTCGCGGGGAGACGGCACCGCCGCTTCCACAATCAGGCGGCGATCGTAGCTGGCCGCACTGTCTAACGCCGCTTCTAGCTGCGCCCGATTCGTCACCTTGGCAATCCCCACCGATGAGCCTAAGTTTGCCGGTTTGACAAAGCAGGGATAGCCCAACTCGGCCTCAATCTGATCGCCCAGCTTGGGAAAAATGCACGGGTTAGACCACACCTGGGAGCGGTTTACCCCGACATACTTCACTTGGGGCAACCCGGCATGGGCAAAGGCCATTTTCATCGCCAGTTTATCCATCCCCAGGGCAGAGCCTAGCACCCCTGACCCCACAAACGGTACCTGCATCAGCGTCAGCAGCCCTTGCACCGTGCCATCTTCACCATTAGGGCCATGCAAAATCGGGAACCAGACATCCACATCCGCCACTTGAGCGGTCGATTGCCAGCGCGTCGCCGCTTGGGATGCCTGGGTTTGCAGGGATGCGCTATCAGGGCTATCTGGACTGTCAGGGTTATCTGGGCTGTCAGGGCTATCGGCCGCTGCACCAATCTGGGCCGGGGGCTTACCCGCCGCCAACACCTGCTGCGGTAAATCACCCGCCTGCCAGCGCCCGTCTTTATGGATATAGACCGGCATCAGCTCATACTTGTCAGCATTGTCAGGGCTAGCTAGGGCCTTGGCGATCGCCCGCGCCGAGTGAATTGAAACCTCATGTTCCCCCGAACATCCGCCAAACAACAGCCCCACGCGCAGCTTCGCCATAACCGCATCCTCCTTGCCACTGCTTTATCGGAGTTAGCGTATCACACCCCCTCGCCCTAAGACCAAAGCCGATAGGCCCCACTAGATTTTTGGGAAATTTCTAAGCTTGGTGTTTTTTTGATCGTGCCCTAACGGGCGGGAGGGTGAGAGCGTGTGTGGACGGACAACTCCCACCATCCCACACTCTCACCCGCACCTCATATTGGGGATTTGATTTTGGATTTGATTCGTTGGGTTGCAGCCCAAACCGCTATACAATGCCAAAACTGCTTTTGGTTGCCAGGTTGGAATATTCCAGCTTGGCAGAGCGGTCGCGCTATCGATTAACGAAGCCGCACCGCTTGGGGAAAGTCCGGTGGTTTCTAGGGTTGCAAGTTTGCCCATGGCGGCAACCCATAGAAAGAGTCCGGCACTGTGCCGCAGCTGTAAAGTCCAGAGATACCGCATCGCGATACCGCATACCGTATCTTCGACCAGTCAGAATGCCCACCCAGAGCGTATGTCCTGTCTCGGCCCGCGATGCACGGGTCACGGTGAAACGATGCAAGCATTGGAAATATTGCGCCCCGGTCAGCCCACTGACTGTGTGGCGACGGTTTTGGCGTCTACGTGGCTAACGGATACGATCAAATCGATCTGGCTGCGTTTAGAAATAGACGAATTTCGGTTTTTGCCAGGGCAGTCGCTCTGGCCCCGGTTTGAGCGCGACGGGAAGCGGTTTAGCAAGATCTATTCGATCGCGTCTTCTCCGGTGCGCGGCCCAATGGTCGAGCTTTGCGTCTCGCGGGTGGGCTGGAGTTCGTCCTACATTCAAGATTTGGCAGTTGGCGCAACGATCGCCGTGCGCGGCCCCTATGGGCTGATGACCCTAAAACAGGTGCCCAGTCGCCCTCGCCTTTACGTTGCCGAAGGTTCGGGCATTGCCCCGCTCAAAAGCCAAATTGACTGGCTTTATGATGTCGGTTTCGACCAGCCGGTGTGGTTAGTGCAGTCTAACCCCGAAACCCCCGACCACTTGCCCTATGAGCTGTATTGGCGATCGCTCCAGCAGCGCTGGCCCCGGTTTCACTATCTGCCGGCCC
>DATNOW010000709.1:0-7291 GCA_036703515.1 Chroococcidiopsis sp. | reverse complement strand
TCGGTGAGCAACTTCTGGGTTTGCTCCCGCTCCTCAGGGCTGCGATCGCTGCGGATAAACGGTTCTACTGCCGACTTGTAGCGCCCCACCCGCACCGCCTGAATGCCAATGCCAAACCGCTGCAGCGCCCCCGCAAAAAACGTAGACTCTGAGGCAAAACCATTGATTTCGAGAAAACCCGTCGGGTTCAGCGCTATCGTATCGGCGATCGAAACCAAGTAATAGTCGCGCTCTGACCAGCTCGTGCCATAGGCAATAATCGGCTTTTTCTCGGCGTGAAACGCTTCCAGCGCCTGACGAATTTCGCCCAGCGTGGTTAACCCCGCCCCGCCCGGGCTGATGTTGCCATAGAGGTAAAGCCCCACAATTTTGTCATCGGTCGCCGCTGATTCTATGGCATTCAGCACCGTCCGCAGGGCAACCCGCTTATTCTCTTGAGCCGGGTTTGACAAGGCATTGCTCACCACCTCACTAGGCGACACCGCGGGCGCATTGTCGGTGATTTCGGTAGACAGGTCAAAGGTCAACACCGATTTATTATCGACCCGCGGGCCCGCATCCCGCGCACTCGTAGCGACGGCAATGACTAAAAACACTAGCCCGCCCAACCCGACGGTAGCAAACAAGACTAGCCCAACAAACGTAGCCAGGGTGTATTTAAAAAAGTCGCGCATTAAACTACCGAGATCAGGCTAAGGATAACGTCTTACGTCTTAAGTGTATTGCAGCCGAGCCGCGATCGCAGGCCCCTCGGTTAAGGATCGTAAATTGAGCAGAGCAGAGTCTGATCTTTATAAAAGCGAGGCAGTGCCTCGCTTTCAAAAGACAGCGTGGTGTTTTTTAGGCTATTCACCCCGTCTGGATTCGCTGTCATGCTCAGCCGTTAGCCTTAATCCGGCTTAATCGGGCTTAAGCCGTCATGAAGCCATCATGGCAGCGGGATTGCAGCCTACGCCTGAACAGCAATGTTTGCAGATGTCAGTCTTAACCCATTGGTTAGATCGGCAAATTGTCCACCCTTACCAAATCCACTCAGCTCACCATTTTCGTTGTAGTAGAGTGCCCCCGAACTGCGCACGTAGGTGATCAGCGCCTTGCTCTTTTTCGCCTGAGTCGCATTTTGAACAGTGGCAAAACTAGCGCGGTTACCTTTTATGGCTTTGAAGGTCGTCTTATCGAGAATGATCTTATCGAACTGTGGATTGAAGTCGGTGATTTGATCAATGCCAATCAGACTTTGTTTAAACGCCCGCCCGATGTCAAAGACAATGCGGTCTCTGCCAGCCCCCGTGGTGATCAGATCACTGCTGAAACTGCCAATGATCGTGTTGTTGCCCGCGTCCCCAATCAGGCGATCGCGTTGACGGGTACCCACCAGCCGTTCGCCCAATACATCCGACAGGTTAATGGTGATATTGGCTGCATTCGACAATCCGCCCGGATCTTGCACCGTCACCGAGAGCCCAAAACTAGAGCGCTGCTCAAAGTCTAAGTCGCCACTATCGGCCACCGTAATAGCACCCGTGGCAGCATTGATGGCAAACGCCGCCGTACCATCGCCATCGAGATCCACATTGCCGGTTGTGATGACATAGGTCAAAGCTGCACCTTCCGGATCGCTGGCGGAAACCCCGCCTACTAGGGTACCAAGGGCGCTATTTTCGGGCAGGCTGAAGCTACCTGCCTGGATGGTGGGCGCACTGTTGGGAATGGTGTTGGGCACACTGACCGGAATGTCCCCATTACCCCGAAAAACAAGCGTGTAGTCTGCATTCGTAGTGGTGTTGGTGCGTCCGGCCACGCGCACAAAGATCTGCCCACTCACGTCAGTCAGCGATACCGCTTCACCATTGCCATTGGTTACCCCTTGGTTGGGGTTAATGGGGTTGCCATTCGTGTCATAGAGGTAGAGATCGAGATTACCGGCGCTGTTGTTAAATTCAATCGCAATCTGGTTGGGGTTCCACTCCGTGCCGCGATTGGACGTAATCGAAAACCAGTCTTCACGCAGCGCCTCATTGGCCGTACCATCCATGGTTAAGCCAGGGAAACGTAGCTCGTTGACCCCAACGCTGCCCAGGCTGTAGGCCTGCTCCAGACTGTCGTTGCGCTCGGCCCAATCTTCGATGATGTTGGGTGATGCGGGAGCATCAATGGTCAAATCATAGGTATTCGCAGCCGCATTGAGACCATAGGTTTTGAGGAAATATTGCCCGACAGCCAAACCGCTGAGACTCACTTGCTCAGTCGTAGTATCGCCATTAATGCTACTCGTTGAGGTTTGTAATAGGGCACCAGCGGCACTGTAAATGGCTAGCTTTAACCCACCATTAGCCGTCTTAAAGGAAATTTTGGCAGCGTCGTTGGCGGTCCCTGTGGCTACCGTCTCAAATCGGAACCAGTCGATATCATTGCTGTCGCTAATGTTGAGGCTGGTGAATCGTTTTCCTGCGCCCGCGAGAGCATGGAGTTCGGTCGCTTGCGATCGCAGGTTGTTGACCTCTGCCCAGTCGGGGTTACTGGTCTGAATGCGGGCGATGGGAGGTTGACGGTTGAGGAAATTGAGCCAGTTGGTATCGGTATAGAAGTCGGTAAAGCCGGCTGGGTAAGCGGCTTGACCAAATTCAGGCAGGTAGATGCTGAGCCCCGTACCCCGCTCTTGCGTACCCGAGTGGTTGCGAATCAGCGCATTGGTCAAGGCTGTAGAAACCGCTTGAGCCGCCGTCCGAATCGATGCGGTAATGCCTGCATTGGCGGCGATCGCATCGGTGAAGCTCTTGAGATCGCGATAGCTATCATTTTCAAAAAACGGTGCGGCCACCCGAGCCGAGGCGATCGCCTGCCAGTCGGCAGTCGTGGCACTATTGAGCGCAGTAGTCGCAAAGGTATCGAGTGCCGTCTTTAAACCCGCATAATTGCCAACCCGCGTTGCGGATAGCGTTTCATTATTACCGTAAAAACTGCCATAGGTATTAACGATAGCGGCCCCGAGCTGTTCGGGTGACATCGCCGGGTTAGCCGCCAACTGATTGAGAAAAGCCGTATAGTCCCAGCCATCACCCGGCTCAACCTTTTGGGATGCAACCATGACATCGGTTAAGTTGCGCAATTGGTAGCCTTGCTCGACCATCCCTTGCAAACAGGTATCAAAACCGATCAAATCGAAGGTCTGCCCACTGTTTTGAATAGCGGTCGAAATTTCTTTTAGGGTTAGATTATCGTTACCATTCGAGTCATCCCACGTCACACCCGGCAAACCGCCCCCGTGATTCCACAACACCAAGCCATAGCGCTGAGCCGGGTTGTTTTGAATCCCCCATTGAATAAAATTAGTCAGCGTTTGGGGGGCTCCCATATTCAACTCACCCACACTGGTCAGCGGGCTAGAAATCAGGGATTCATCCGTATCGTGAACGATGATGCCGCGACGGGTATCGGTCCAGTTGCCATTGGAACTGTCGTAGCCCCCCACCCGATCGACTAGGGTGACGACACGAATACCGCTGGGCAAGAGTGCCGCTTCCATTTCGTTGATGTCTTCAACACCCGCCCCCTCAAGATTGTTATCTGCATCTAAGTAGACCAAAAGCGTCCAATTGGGCAGGGCCGCTACCGGGCCAGCGGGCGCATTAATCGCCAGCGAATAGTTGGCATTGGTCGCCCCATTCACCCCGGTGACTTGGGCATAGTAGGTGCCGGCCGCCAGGCTTTGCAAAGAAATTTGCTCGCTGCTAGTCACACCGTTTGACTGCCGCAGCAGATTTCCTGCGCTGTCGTATAGGTTTAAGGCCAAATCGCCCGCTGCGTGGTTAAAGCTGATCTGCACTAAGTCGTTGGCTGTACCCGCACCTGCCGTTGTGAACTTAAACCAGTCTTGATCGTTGGCTGGGCTAATGCTGAGGTTTTGCCAAATATTGCCAGTGCCAGACAGCTGCCGCAAATCCGTCGCTGTGTTAAGGGAATTATTAGCCTCGAAGCCATCAGGCGGAATGTCGCTCGGGGCAGTGGGGCCGTCGATCGACAGCGTATAGCCTGGGCTCGTGGCGTTGTTATATCCGTAAACTTGAATGTAATAGTCTCCGGCGGCGCGGCCATCTAATGAGAGAGACTCGGTGTTGACAATCCCTTGCGATCGCCCGAGTTCATTACCATTGCTGTCAAAGAGTGCTAAATCCAGATCGCCTAGCTGATGATCAAACGCGATACTCACCGTGTTGCCCGTCACGCCAGTCGTTGGCAAGGTCAACTTAAACCAATCGCCTTTAGACGTTCCGATATCAGACTCATCCAAAGTCAGCCCTAAGTTGCTTGAATTTAGCGCTCCACCCCGATAGCGCAGATCATAGGCCGTGGCCAAGCTGTCATTTTGCTCGGCGGCATCGGGGGGAATCACTGTCGAAAAGACCTCAGGCGCATTCACAACCAGTGAATAGTTGGGATTCGTTGCGCCAGCAAAGCCATAAATCCGCAGAAAATATTGGCCAGCAATTAGCCCGTCTAAGCTCACAAACTCTGAGTTACCCGTGCCATAGGAGCCATTGATCAGCGCGCCATCCGCATCATAGAGCTGCAGATCGATATCACCTAACTCACCGTTAAAGGCAATTTGGGCGCTGTTGTCAGCCGTGCCATCTGCGCCGATGGTAAACCGATACCAGTCTTCGTTATCGCTCTGGTGAATGGTCAACTGGTTAAATACATTGTTGGTTCCCGATAACGTCCGCAGATCGGCGGCGTTGTTCTGGGAGTCGTTGGGCTCGAAGTTGTCGGGAGCGATCGCATTGAGATTGGGCGGCGGGGAAACGGTTAGCTCATAAAAAGGATTAGTCGCCCCTGCAAAACCATACACATGCAAAAAGTAAGTCCCGGCTGCTAGCCCATCTAGCGAAATCTCTTCGCGATCGCCGACGCTATACGAACCCCGCAGCGCAGCGCCGTTGGCATCGACCAGTTCCATGTCAATGTCACCCGCCGCATGGGAGAAATCGATCTGCACTGTATCGGTATAGCTGCCGTCGCCCAGAGTGGTGAACTTATACCAGTCATCGTCTGTGAGACTTAAACTGCCAAAAGACGATCGATCGGTCAGCACCCCCAAGTTATACGCTGCTTGCTGGCTATCGTTTTGCTCGTAGGCGTCTTCTGGGTTGCCAGGGGGCGTAATCGTGAGGGTATAGTTGGGATTTTGGGCCCCGCTATAGCCATAGATATGGGCGTAATAGGTGCCAACCGCTAGGCCGTCAAGGGAAATCTCTTCGTAATTATTAACGCTGTAGGAACCCAGGATTGGGATGCCGTTAGCATCCACCAATTGCATGTCAATATCGCCATCAGCGTGTAAGAAGTCGAGCCGTACCGAATTACCAAAGGTGCCGGGATTAGCGATCGCAAACTGAAACCAATCGTCATCTGTAACAGAGAGACCCTCAATAGACGTTGGCGAATTTAAAGTCCCCAGAATATTCGCAGTAACTAAACTATCGTCATCTTCATAGTTATCGGGTTGAATACCAGGAGCGCTAATCGTTAGGGCATAGCTAGGGTTAGCCACCCCGTTATAGCCGTAGACTCGGACATAGTAGGTGCTCGCCGCCAAACCAAGCAACGATATCTCCTCACGGTTTCCCACTCCCGCAGAGCTGCTTAAGAAAATACCATTGGCATCATAAAGTTGGATATCGACATCGCCATAGACATGGAGGAAATCAGCCGATACATAATTACCACTTGTACCCGTTTCGGTAGTTGTAAACCGAAACCAGTCTTCGTCATTTAAATCAATCGATAAGTTATTAAAGCTATTTAAAGCTTGCAATGTTCCAAAATTCGTAGCCGTTCCCAGTGTGTTATTGATTTCATATCCATCGGGCATAGGGCATTCCTCAATTTATTAGTGTTTGCAATTGTTTAACGCAGCAAAAAACCAACATTCCAACGCTTCTCAAACAGTTATACGCAAAGCATTAAGCCATCGAAAGCAACTGGTGAAACCATTAAAAACCTCAAATTCTCAAACCCCATCAGAAGCTAGGAAGAGATTTGAGAACTTCATCCATTAAAACAACCTAACTGAACCCAGCCAAAAATATTTTTTTCGACTACACTCAATCCATCTATTCAGCAAAAGATGCTTGAGCCATGAGCCAAGCCGAAGCGCATCTGCAATAATTCAAAATAGTTCAAGTCGCTTATTGCTTCCCTATACCAACCGAAACTTACGGGATTTTGTCTGAATTTAAACCAATTTTGTTAATCCAAAACTTTTCTATAACGCATTTTGATGCAAGTATAAAAAACAAAAACTCTAAAATTTAAAAACCAGTCTCAGACATCAAAGAGCAGTTAAAAATTTCAGTGATTTTATTCGTTTTTCATGCCTAAGATCGTGTTTTTTGGATTTATTGGTTCACCACGAATTATCCATCATATTTCTGAGAATAGAGACAATTTTAATTTTTTGTAAATATATTGATTGTGTATTAATTTCGGTAAATTGCTTCATGGTGTAGCGCTCCATTAAAAATTCCATCGTTTGATGGGATTTTACGTACTTTGCACCTAGCGGCTTAAGCTCAGAGTGTTCCGCGGAACGGCATTTCTGCTGTTCTGGTGTAGCGATTGTGAGAACGTCAAACCATGGGGATGATTACCGATGATTGCTGAATGTCCCAAACCTGAATGGATTGGGGCATGATCAGAGCAGGAGAGGAGGTGGACGACGCCAACGTTGTTCGCTTGCGTAGGTTTGCCATGAGTCACCTCAAGTCTCCGGTCGATGCTCATTCTGCTGAGCCGGTTGCGACTACTAAGAAAGTCGCGTTTAAGCAGCTCAAGCTATTGCTACTGCCCGTGTTGCGATGGGCCAAGGGGTTAATCGACGCACAAAAGTTGCCCCATCTGGCCGATAAGGCCTGCGAGGTCTATCTGGGTGAGGCCGATCGGGTACACCAAGATAAGTGTCGTCAGCTTTTGCGGACTCGGCTAGAGCTAAACCCAGTCCAGCTACAGCGCTTTTTCCATACGTCGGTGGGCGATACGCTGATTACGTGGTTTGGGCGGTTTTTCCACCTGCCGCTAGGAGAAGATAATCAGCATACGCTCAAGGCGCTGCTGTTGCAGATGGCGGCCGAGCCCGATGGGCTGTCGCTGCTCAGTTTTTTGCGACGGTTTCCAGAACCTATTCAACTAAATATTGACCAACTGCTTTTTACCGCGAAACGGGTAGAACTGTTGCTCAAGGAAACCGATGCCGCGATCGCCATCATTGCCCACTGCGCCATTGCCGAATCTA
>DATNOW010000708.1:0-2341 GCA_036703515.1 Chroococcidiopsis sp. | reverse complement strand
GCGCAAGACGATGAGCTGATGGAATTGATGGTCGAGTGCTTCTTTGATGCCGTGTTCTTGGGGATTGAAACCCCCGACGAAGAAAGCCTGTCGATGACCAAGAAGTTTCAAAATACCCGCGGATCGCTGGCCGATTCGGTGGAGAAGATTACTCGGGCTGGGCTGCGGGCCATGGCTGGGTTTATCATCGGCTTTGATGGTGAAAAATCAGGGGCTGGCGATCGCATTGTCCGATTTGTCGAGCAGACGACGATCCCCACCACCACCTTTGCCATGCTGCAAGCCCTACCCAACACAGCCCTGTGGCACCGACTGGAAAAAGAGGGGCGTCTACGCGGCGGTAAAGATGGCAACATCAACCAAACCACGTTGATGAACTTCATTCCCACCCGCCCGCTTGAGGAAATCGCCCGCGAATATGTCGATGCCTTCTGGCGGATTTATGAGCCTACGACCTATATCGATCGCGTCTATCGCCATTTCTTGATGCTGGGTGCGCCCAAGTGCAAAGCGCCGGCCAAGCTGCCCAGTTGGATTGACCTGCGGGCATTGGCGATCGTCTGCTGGCGGCAGGGGATCAAACGCGAGACCCGCTGGAAGTTTTGGCACCACCTGTTTGGCATTTTGAAGCATAATCCTGGGGTGTTTGAGCATTACCTCGCGGTTTGCGCTCACAACGAGCACTTTATGGAATATCGCCAGATCGTCAAAGACGAAATTGAAGCCCAGCTGCAAGAGTTTTTGGCCAATGAAGCGGCGACCGATGCCCGCCAGCAGGCCAGCCAGCGGGAAACTACCCAGGTGGCTTAACCTAACCGCCGCCCACTGAATTCCCACTAAATTCCCACTGAATTATTGCTTGGGCGGCGCAGGGCGATCTTGGGTTAGCGGTTGGATGACGCGGGCGATCGCATCTTTGACAAAAGCCTGCATAAACTCGTCGCGGCGGTTGAGCTGAAACTGGGCCTGCACCACTTCGGTCATGCCGCCATCGCCCCAGGTTTGGTCGCGGCGAAAATATTCGATGAAGCTGCGCCCGGCAATGCGGGTCAGGTAGGCGGCCGTTGCGCCCTGGATGGCTCGACCGATCAAAAAGGTGCTGACGTTGGTTTGCAGGGCGATCGACAGCAGCTCGATCGCGCCTCGTACTACACCTAAGCTGACCAAGGTTTTGGCCAGAGACACTGCCAATTCTTTGCCCCGGTCGAGGTTGATCTCGCAGCCATAGACGCGCCCAATCTCAACCACCATCTGGGCATTAACGGCAGCGGTGGCCAATAGATCGACCACCGGCAGCGGCGTCAGCGATACGACTCCGGCCCCAATCCACTGGAAGCGATCGACAATTTTTTCGGCGTGGCGGCGTCGCTGATCGTCGAGGACACGGCGGGTTTCGTCGCTGAGGCGCTGGGATTGCAGCAAGATATTGTCGGCAATTAGGTCTTCGCCTTCACTGCGCAAAACGGCGGCCATGCGCCGTAGCAAGGGCAAGATATCGGGCTGGGGCTGAAACACGCTGCCGTCTTCTAGGGTGACGGCCATGGGGTTCGCGGCGATCGCCACAATGTCTTCTGCTGCAATGGTCGGGCGCAGCCGCTTTTGTAAATGCTGGAGAATGGTCTCTTGTTCAGACGAGGTATAGCGATCGATTTTGTTAAACACGACTAGGGCACGTTTGCCCATTTGGGTGAGCGATCGCAGCGCTTCATATTCAGACTGGCGCAGATCGCCATCGACCACAAACACCACCAGGCTAGACTCGGCCGCAAGCTGCCGGGCTGTGGCTGCCCGCTGGGTGCCCGCCACACCCACTTCCAAAATGCCGGGGGTATCGGTAATCCAAATCTCGCGGTCAACGCCCTTGAGGTGCAGGCGATAGCGTTGTTCTACCGTGGTGGTGCCCAGCGTTGCCCCGACATTGCCAGCGATCCGCCCCAAAATAGCATTGACAATTGACGTTTTGCCCGACGAGCCGGTGCCAAAGACCACCACCCGCAGCGCCCCCCGCGCCATTTCATCGGCAATCTCTTGCGATCGCGTCCGTAGGGCCTGCTGGGCCACCTCGTCTTGGATCTGCTGCACCTGTTGCTCCAAGACCCGCAGCGTTTCGGCCGCCGCTTCTGCCCGATTGTCTGGCGCTTTGGGCAGCGTTAGGGGGCGTTTTGGGCGCAAAAACAAGGTCGCATAGTAGATCAGCGTCCCCGCCAAAATCACAATCAAGGCGATGATCAGCCCTACTACCAGATTGGCCAGCAGGGGCGAAATCGCGACCAGCCCAGCGTGAATCTGCACCAGCGAACCCACGAGCCAAAGCACCAAGATCAGGGCCAGGGCGGTAACC
>DATNOW010000707.1:0-3836 GCA_036703515.1 Chroococcidiopsis sp. | reverse complement strand
AGGCGATCGCCGTGCAGCAGCAAATAAAAGGTAAAGACGAGGGTGAGCAGGCAGTCTAAGGTGCGCCCCACCAGCCCGACGCCAAAGCTAAATAGCTGACCGCTGAGTTCTTGCAGCCGTTCTGACAGGCCATCCTGAAGCTGGTTGATCAACCGGGTTAGATCGATCGGAAACCGGCGGGCGATCGCCCAGTTTTGTAGTTCTTCAAGCTGCTGGCTGCCAGAGCCAATCCAATCGGGCAGGCGATTGACAAAATCACTCAGCTGCGACACCACAATCGGCACCACCGTCACCGCCAATAGCACCACCGCCGACAGCGCCAGCAAAAACACCACCGTTACCGCCCGCACCCGCGACAGCCGATGTCGTTCTAGCCACTGCACCGGATAGTTGAGCACAAAGGCCAGCAGGTTGGCGCTGATAAAAATGCTAATCAGCGAGCTGAAATATTCAAATAGCTGGATCAGCAGCCACCCATTTAAAACCAGAATCGGCAGCAGCATACCCCATTTCAGCCAACGGAACGGTTCTTCTCGCATTGTCATGACTATCGGAGCTCCCTGTGCTGCATGAGCGTAGATGCGTGAAACCGAGCGTTTAGGCGAATAGACGGGATTCAACCGTTGGTTTCTGGCATTTTTTGCTGAGATGTCTAGTTTAGCGATCGCACTACCTAGATTAACCAGCTATGCTAAACGTTAATTTGCGTCGCCCGTTCTATTAAGCCGTTCTATCAAGCCGCTCTATTCAGTCCCCAGTAAATCCTGTCGCTTCACACTTTCGCTTCACCCTATCGCTTCACCCTATCGCTTCACAGAGCCGTATGAAATTACAAAACCTGACCGATTATCCCTATGCCTCGGGTCGCCGGGTCGTCATGGGGCAGCGCTGCGCCATGGCCACCAGCCAACCCCTGGCTACGGCGGCCGGGCTAGAAATGATCTGGAGTGGGGGAAATGCGGTCGATGCCGCCCTGGCGATGGCGATCGCCCTAACGGTAGTCGAGCCCACCTCTAATGGCATCGGTTCTGATGCCTTTGCCCTCGTCTGGGACGGGCAACTGCACGGGCTCAATGCCTCTGGTAAAAGCCCCCAAAGCCTGACGCCAGAACACTTCACCGGCATGGACGCTGTGCCGCTACACGACTGGCGAGCGGTGACGGTACCCGGAGCCGTCTCGGGCTGGCGAGCCCTATCCGAGCGCTGGGGCAAACTGCCCTTTGAGCAACTGTTTGCGCCTGCTATCCGCTACGCCGAGGAAGGGTTCCCGGTATCACCCGAAACGGCCCGCGCCTGGAAACGGGCTGAGGCAGCATTTCTCCCGCTCAGCGGGGAAGCGTTTCAGCCGTTCCGGTCAATCTTTTTTCCCCCCGATCGCGCCCCCAAAGCGGGGGAGATTTGGGGCAGCGTCGCCCACGGCCGCACCCTGCGGGCGATCGCCCACTCGGGCGGCGAAAGTTTCTATCGGGGAGACTTGGCCGCCAAAATCGCCAGCTTTGCCAGCGCCACGGGCGGGCTCTTAACCGCTGCCGACCTGGCCGCCCACAGCCCTGACTGGGTAACCCCGATCAGCACCACCTATCGCGGGCTAACGGTCTGGGAAATTCCGCCCAATACCCAGGGGCTCGCGGCGCTGCTGGCGCTCAACGTGCTGGAAGGTTTTGAGCTAGGGCGCTATCCCCGCGATTCGTCCGAAAGCTTTCACCTGCAAATTGAAGCGATGAAGCTGGCCTTTGCCGATATCCACCACTATGTGGCAGATACCCAGTTTATGACTACCCCGGTCGAGCACCTGCTCGATAAGGGCTACGCCACCGAACGCCGCCGGTTAATGGGCGATCGCGCCATTCCCCTCGCTGATCCAGGCATCCCCAAAGGCGGCACGGTCTATCTAGCCGCGGCCGATGGCGACCTGATGGTGTCCTTCATCCAGTCCAACTACGAAGGCTTTGGCAGCGGCATTCTCGTCCCCGACACGGGCATTGCCCTGCACAATCGCGGCTCTGGGTTTACCCTCAAACCCGGCCATCCCAACCGGCCTGGCCCAGCAAAGCGACCCTTCCACACCATCATTCCCAGCTTTCTTAGCCAAGATGGGCGGCCGATTGGCCCCTTTGGCGTCATGGGCGCACCGATGCAGCCCCAGGGGCATGTGCAGGTGGTGGTCAATATGGTGGACTATGGCATGAACCCGCAAACGGCGCTAGATGCCCCCCGCTGGCGGTTTTTGCAGGGCAATACGGTGCTGCTTGAGCCGACGGTGGCCCGTTCGGTGGCCATGCGCCTAAGCGATCGCGGGCACAATGTCCAAGTCAACGCCGAGGTCGGAGAATTTGGCAAAGGGCAAGCGGTCTTCTGCCAAGACGGTGTATTTATAGCGGCCTCAGAACCACGGGCCGATGGTCTCGCCCTGGCGCTATAGAGGGGCGATCGCCCCTAGCCTTAACCCAGTGGCCCTCGTTTAGTAGATCTACTCCAGTAGCTTTAATTCAGCAAAAACGGTGCCACGCGGCGAATAGCCCGGCGAATTTGCAGCAAAAAGATAATGTGCTGCACCTGCGAGTCGAGTTCGGGCGGCGGATGGTCTTGCAAATCCTCTTGCAGGGCGGCATATTCAGCAGCCGTTAGGGCCTTGCCGTCAATGGGCGATCGCGCTTCGGTAATAATTTCAGTCCGCAATACTTCTTCGGGGATATCGTCGGGTGGAGGGAGGGCGATCGCGGCTGTCATAGTTGCTGTCATAGCCGTCGTCACGCCCACGATTTGGCTCACCGCCATCCACGCAGCCAACCGCACCACTCTGCGCGCCGTTTTCATCCCAGGTCGCCTCCCAAAACTACCGTGATTCGGATGCAGCATCACGCCACACGATATTAATCCACAGGATCTTGATTTACACACTATCAACGGAGAGGGTGGGATTCGAACCCACGGTACCTTTCGGTACACTCGATTTCAAGTCGAGCGCATTCGACCACTCTGCCACCTCTCCCTGGCTTGCTCTAGTCTATCGAGTCATGCCCACCGTACTCCACATTTAGCGAGAAGACCGTTAGGCCAGTCAAACTAATCGATGCGAGACGCCAGCTAAGCACTGCTCAGATCGTAAGCGACTAATTGTAAGCAAGTAGATGGTATTCTACACCAACCAGCCCTGCCCCTGCGCAGACTTTTATGATTAAGTTCACCGGAGCGGAGTTCCCGTCAACTCAGATTTTTACTTTTTGGCACAGCGACTTTGCCGCCACATCTTAGGATCATGGCTTTGATCACCTGAAATTCTTAGCAAAGGGCGCACGCTGTGCGCCCCTGCAGAGAACTTGACGGATAGGAATGATTTAATCCGCTATCTTTAGCGATGCACCTTGCCATCAGGCATCACCGCCCCCGTCAAACACACCCCTTCTAGGTTGGTATGCCACAGATTGGCCTGGCGCAGATTGGCACAGCTCAGGTCGGCACCACGCAGATCGGCACGGCTCAGATTGGCCATGGCCAGATTCGTCTTGCGCAGGTTGGCACCCACCAAGTTAGCACCACAGAGCGAAGATTCGCGCAGATCGGATTCATGTAAGATCGCCCCGGTCAGATCTGCCATGTAGAGATTGGCTCCGATTAAATTGGTGCCAATCAGCACTGATTTTTTGAGGCTGGCGTGGCTCAGATTGGCCATACACAGGTTGGCAATGCTGAGGTTGGCATAATCGAGCGTTGCCTTATAGAGGGTTGTGCCCACCAACGTGGCCACACAGAGGATAGCCGCACTCAAATTGGCGTGGCGCAAGTCAGCTTCACGTAAGTTTGCCTGACTTAAGTTCGATTCGCGCAAATCGGCC
>DATNOW010000706.1:0-3823 GCA_036703515.1 Chroococcidiopsis sp. | reverse complement strand
TTCTTGTTTTATGCCGTCAATGGTGCCGGGCTGTTTTCCCTCGATGCCGTGCTGTCAGGTTGGCTCAACGCTACGGCGATGGGTCAAGCCAGCCAGCAGCGCGAATCACTCGAAGCGTCTTACCAGTCTGAAGCGGTCTCCAAATAGGGCGATCGCCCTCTGATCCCAGGCTGACCGCAGGGGAATGGGATATCCATTAGACGTGCGATCGCGCTGGTAAGAAATCTAAGAAGGGGTTGGAGATCACGTCTCCAACCCCTTTTGCATTCATGGGGCCACTCTTGCGTTCATGCAATTCTGAAAAACTTACAGCCGCCAGATATTGACCTTAGAAGTGGTAACAGGCAGAGACGTTAGGCTATGCCTGTTCACCGAAATGGCAATTTGCTGCGCTAGGCGCATTTCGGCAATGGGTTCCTTGAGCAAGTGGCTACATTCGATCAGCCCGTAGGCGATTTCTGAGCTGGGGCAATCGACCCGCAGCACGCCCCACCGTCGCGTCACTTTACACAAATGCAAACCGCGCAACTGCTTTAGTTGCTCTGGATTTTCGCGGTAGAAACTCAAAATCAGCCGAGTTAGTTGTGCGCGCCAATTCATAGGATGCTCGATAGTCTTAAACCGAGAGGATTGTGAACTGAGAGCGGCATAACTGCGCTCGACAGGCTGGCTTGCTTAACAATTTCTTCCACAAGAATGCCTGAAACGCTTGCTACCGCTAGCTTCATTCAACCCCAGGGAACCCTCAACGCGGCTTGCTCGCAAGAAGATTTAACGACAGCAGCATTCTAAAAAACACCCCCAAAATCCGGTCAAACCCTGATTCCGTCAGCCTTTGGGCAGATAGGGCGATCGCTCTGCCGTGTAACGATCCCGTACGACTTCTTGAAAAAACGAGACAAATTGCCGAGCGGGGGATAATTCGTATCCGCCATTACAGTTGATCGGCCGATGAGCGACTATTCAATAGTCATAGAGTTATTGGTCAGTGGTTATTTCCAGCCCTCGCTATCATTTGCCCCTTTCTTCAGCCCGTTTCTGAGCCAGAGTCACCGTGCAACTAGCCGATTACGATCCCGGAAATTTTTACGACGAGCTGTTTATTGCCAAAGGACAGCCTCGCCCCGAAGCTGCGCCGCTGATCGAGCGGATCGATTCGCTGTCGATGGCAGAGCTCCAGCAGCGGCAGCAGACAGCCCAAAATACCCTGTTTCGCCTTGGGGCGACGTTTAATGTCTACAGCGACAACCAAGGCACCGAGCGGATTTTGCCCTTTGATATCATTCCGCGCATTGTCTCTGGGCAAGACTGGGCTTGGCTAGAGCAGGGGCTCAAGCAGCGCACCCACGCGCTCAATTTATTTTTGTCGGATATCTACAGCGACCAAAAAATTCTCAAAGATGGCATCATCCCCGAGAGCATTATCTATTCCTCAAAGGGTTTTTTGACGCCCTGCATGGGGCTGTCGCCACCCCAAGGGATTTGGTGCCACATCACGGGCACGGATCTCGTCCGCGATCGCGACGGGCAGTGGTATGTCCTCGAAGACAATATGCGCTGCCCATCGGGGGTATCCTATGTCTTAGAAAACCGGCGCGTGATGAAAAGCACGTTCCCCCGCGTGTTTGAGCGGATGTCGATTTTGCCCGTAGACGACTACGCCAGCCAACTGCTCGAAACCTTGCTCAACCTTGCTCCCTCTGGGTTACCCGACCCCACTGTGGTGGTGCTCACCCCAGGGATTTACAACTCGGCCTATTTTGAACATTCCTTTTTGGCCCAGCAGATGGGGGTAGAACTGGTCGAAGGGCGCGACTTGGTTGTGTCCGACGGCTATGTGCAAATGAAGACAACCAAGGGGCTCAAGCGGGTTGATGTGATCTATCGTCGCCTGGATGACGATTTTCTCGATCCCAAAGCCTTCCGCCCTGATTCGATGCTGGGGGTGTCTGGTCTCATGGAGGCCTATCGGGCTGGTCGGGTGGCGATCGCCAACGCGCCCGGCACCGGGGTCGCCGATGATAAAGTCGTCTATGCTTACGTGCCCCAAATCATTCGCTACTACCTGGGGGAAGATCAGATTTTGCCCAACGTGCCGACCTATCTCTGCTGGGAAGACGATCAGCGCCAGCATGTCTTGGCCAACCTCGATAAACTCGTCGTCAAAGCCGCCAATGAGTCGGGCGGCTATGGCATGTTAGTTGGCCCCCACGCCACCCTCCACGAACGCAACGACTTCGCCGAACGGATTAACGCCTCCCCCCGCAACTACATCGCCCAACCCACCTTGCAACTGTCGCGGGTGCCCACCCTAATTGGCGATCGCTTTGAAGGCTGCCACGTCGATCTGCGTCCCTACATTCTTTATGGCAAAGAAATCTACATCAACCCCGGCGGCTTTACCCGCGTCGCCCTGCGCAAAGGCTCCCTCGTCGTCAACTCCTCCCAAGGCGGCGGCGGCAAAGATACCTGGGTGATTGCAGATTCGTAGATTGGTCATTGGTCATTCTTTTCACCCTTCACCCTTTCCCCAAGATTGCTTTACAAGCGGGCAAGATGCCCGCACCACGTCCTTTCAGCCCTTCACCCTTTACCCTTTTGCCTTTACCCTTTCGCCTTTCACCCTTCTCTCTTTATGCTGAGCCGCGCTGCTGACGCCATCTACTGGTTAAACCGCTACGTCGAACGAGCCGAAAACGTGGCTCGATTTGTTGATGTCAACCTCAACCTATTGCTCGATGGGCCAGTCATGGCCCAGCAGTGGGAGCCGCTGGTGATAACGGCCGGTGACCTGCCGCTGTTTAAAGAGCGCTATGGTGAAGCCACCGCCGAAAATGTGATTCAGTTTCTCACCTTTGACAGCGATTATTCCAACTCCATCCTGTCTTGCGTGCAGCTAGCGCGAGAAAATGCGCGATCGGTGCGGGAAATTATCTCGTCAGAAATGTGGGAGCAGGTCAACGCGTTTTATTTCATGGTCAATGAAGCCTCAGAAGGCGGAGTATCCGAGCTATCTCATTTCTTTGCCGAAGTCAAAATGGCCAGTCACCTGTTTGCCGGGGTGATGGATGCCACCATGTCTCACAATGAAGGCTGGCATTTTGGGCAGATCGGTCGGCTGCTAGAGCGGGCCGACAAAACAGCCCGGATTTTGGATGTTAAATACTTTATCTTGCTGCCCTCGGTGGGAGATGTCGGCGGCGCACTGGATGAGTTGCAGTGGATCGCGCTGCTCAAGTCGGCCAGCGCCTATGAGATGTATCGCAAGTGTGAACACCGGATTACGCCCAACAGCATTGCTCAGTTTTTGATTCTCGATCGCGAATTTCCCCGCTCAATGCAGTTTTGCCTGCTGCAAGCCGAGCGATCGCTTTGCCAAATTGCCGGGATTCCGCTGGGCACCTGGTCAAACCCGGCCGAACGCGCCCTCGGCAAACTGCGGGCTCAGCTCGACTACCTGACCATGGACGACATCATCCAGCAAGGGCTGCACGAATTCCTCGACGACCTACAAACCCAAATCAACACCATTGACGACGCCATCTACCAAAGTTTCTTTACCCTGGCGATCGCCTAATCGTTCTAGCCCCCTTACCCCGTGCCCCCTTGCGCTATCACATCACCCACATCACCACCTACACCTACGCGCAGCCGGTAACGCTATCACCCCACGTGGTGCGGCTGCGGCCGCGCTGTGACTCAACGCAGTCGCTCCATGCCTTGACCTTAGAGGTCAGCCCAACGCCGCTCCAGCAGTGGGAAACCGTCGATCTCGACGGTAACTCGATCCTGCGGCTGAGCTTTGCCGATCAGGCGATCGCCC
>DATNOW010000705.1:0-3040 GCA_036703515.1 Chroococcidiopsis sp. | reverse complement strand
TGCTCAAACTCATATTCTGACACCAGCCCCTCCTCCCGCAGCGCATCCAACTGGCGCACCGCTTCTGCGATCGCCTCTACCTGAGCCACGTCAAGACCAGGCGCGCCCGACGCCATCGGCGATGCAGCCTCCGCTAACCCTAGATTAAACGCCTGGTTAAACTCATCGGGTCGCTGCGACAAATACCACAGCCCCTCCATGACACTGGCAAACTTAGGAATCGGCGACCACCATGACAGCAGCAGATAGGCGATTCCCCAGCGCGGCTGCCCTAGATAAAACTTGTGTAGACCTGGGGCGATCGCCCCCAAAAAGGCCAGCGCCACCGCTACCCGCCGACTTTTTGCCCGACTTCGCATAGGTTTGACATCTCTAGGCTCTGCTCAATCATAGCGATCGCCCTAAACAGTCGCTATGCCAATGAGTATACAAGTGGCTATACAAGCAGAATTTTTTAGGGGAAACTCAAGTCAACCGATCCGCAATGCTACCAACTCTTAATTTAGTGAGCCGCAGAGGAGCTCTGAACACAGATGAAAAAAAGCAGACTCGAAGCCTTTAGTGACGGTGTCCTCGCCATTATCATCACCATCATGGTGTTAGAAATCAAGGTACCCCATGAGCCCACCCTAGAAGCCCTACAGCCGCTGATTCCGATCTTTTTAAGCTACGTGCTGAGCTTCGTATTTCTAGGCATCTATTGGAATAACCACCACCATTTACTGCAAGCAACCAAATATGTGAATGGGGCAATTCTTTGGGCTAACCTGCATTTGCTGTTTTGGCTATCGCTGATTCCCTTTGCCACAGGGTGGATGGGCGAAAACAATTTTGCCACTACCCCGGTCGCGCTCTATGGCGTGATCCTGCTGTTTGGGGCGATCGCCTACTTTATTTTGACCCGCGCCCTGATCTCCCACCACGGCGATAGTTCTGAGATCGCGATCGCCCTCGGCAAAGACTTCAAGGGCAAGATATCGATTGTGATTTACGTATTAGCGATCGCCCTCTCCTTTGTCCAAGCCTGGGTTGCCTGCTTGCTGTATATCAGCGTTGCCGTCATGTGGCTGATCCCCGATCGGCGCATCGAACGCACCCTGATGTCCTAAGCAACCGGCGGTCGAAAAACCGGCAGTCGAAAAACCAGCGGCAAAACAACCAGCGGCAAAACAACCAGCATTAGCGATCGCCCACCTGGCCGCGCATGCGCTCCAGCAAGTGTTGAATGGTAGAGATCTCCTTCGCATCTGAGGCGATCGCTAAATAGCGCTCTAAATCGTGACTAGCCTCCACCCAGCGCCCCATCCGGTAATAGATCAGACCGCGATCGCGCAGGGCCATGGGCTCCTCTGGTGACAGCAGCAGCATGCGCTCAATGGCGGCTAATGTCTTGTCCCAGTTGCTTTGGCTGAGATAAACCAGCTTTAAGTTGCCCAACATCCGCATCAAAAACCGCTTTGCGCCGACCGCATCCAAAAACTGCGGCTGGAGCGTCACCGGCAAGCCATAGAGCTGATTCAGCCGCTCTTGGCAATCTTGCTCAAACATCACCTCGCCTTGGTGAAACGGGTCAACAAACACCTGCATGTCGTCTAACACCGGGCGAATCAAAAAGTGCCCCGGCATCGCTACCCCCACCATCGGAAATTCGAGCCGTTTAGCAATTTCCAGATAAACCAGCGACAGCGTAATCGGGATGCCCGTGCGCCGCTCCAACACCTGATTCAGAAAGCTATTGCGGGGATCGTAGTAGTCATCGGTGTTGCCGACAAAGCCCAATTCGTCGTAGAGATGAGCATTAATCGCCTTAATCACCCGCAGGGGATAGCGCTCCTGGGGCAAATGCCTGGCCACCGCCGCCGCCATCTGATCAAGCTGCTGTAGGTAAAACTCCACATCCAGATCGGGATAGTCTTCCTGGGCTATATAGAGCGCGGCCTTGGCTCGATCGATCTGGGCGTCTGGCTGATTAATTTCTTGATAAAAGCGCTGTCGGGCCGTTGAAAAATCCATCGCTTAGTGGACACCTTTGAGACGATTGAGCATCCAATCTAGCCGCGCTTTAGCCAACTCGATATTGCCAAACAAATCGGGATTGAACCCTTCGTCGGTCGAACTAGTCAACGGCACGTACTCTGGATTTTTTTCATAGCCCAACTGGCTGACCGTTTTGCGTAATCGGTCGGATAGGAATACCGCCAGCGCTTTGTAGAAATGCGACGAAAACGTGATGTCTTGGGACAGCTTAGCCGCCAGTTGGCTGCGCGGAATCGCCCAAACGATGGCATCTTGCTCCGCCGTAACGGTAGCGCTAGGCGGGCGAGAATCAACAAAGGAAATTTCGCCGACCACTTCCCCGTCGTCGAGGTGGGCGATCGCCCCCGTATTCAGCGCTTCAACCGACACTTTAAAGCTGCCTTCTAAAATGATGTATAGCGCATCGATCGGTTCACCCTCATGGATTAAGACTGTCCCGGTCGAGATCGCCTTGCTTCGCCCCACTTGGAGTAACCAATCGAAATCGCGATCGCTCATCTCCGCCAAAATATAAAGTGCTTTTTTCATATCGCTTCAGATGCCTGCTTAAATTGCGATCGGGGAACGCATGGATCACAGCGCCAAAGGCGGATCCAGCCATAATTAGGGCGATTTCGTCAAGAATAGACCTAATATTGTACGTCTGAGACTGAAGCGTAACCCTAACTTGTACAGGATTCTATAATTCCAATCCTTAAGGCTGTTTTTAGATTTGGCTGAGCGTTGCTTGGGCGTCAGTCTATGGTTGTCTATAATTGCCGTTTTACAGTGCCGTTACAGTGCCGTTTTGCAGCGCTGAGCCGATTGGCGAGGGCTTCTGGGCATTTCTGGATAGCAGTATGAATTGCCCTTATCCCCAACCCTTCTCCCCCTAGGGGAGGAGGGAGCTAGAACTCTTGTCCCCTGTCCTCGGGAGAGGGCTAGGGTGAGGGTAGATTTTGCGATGCATACCTAGATTCAGCAACGCCAGCTCCTATTGGCTTCCTGCTAACCCTGTCCTAGT
>DATNOW010000704.1:0-5340 GCA_036703515.1 Chroococcidiopsis sp. | reverse complement strand
TTACAATGGCGTATATTCTCTTGTGTTGGGCTGCTAGGAGACGCTAAGGAGGCGATGCGGCGCGGGAAAACTGAGCCTAAATTTGTCAATTGATGCTTCTACCGCTTAGAGTGTGCATTATCTATGAGAAGGTGGTGCAGTTTTTTAATAATTCTGCCTTTGCCCTCTTTTCGTGATGCCTCTCTTGAAGGCTCCATGTCCATTGGTCTGAATGGCTTTCACTGAGTTGGATAGCTTTCACCGAGTTGGATATCGCGTGCGAGCAGTTTGCGGTCAGTGGCTTGAGCTATTTTTTTGCGCAGAAGCCAAATAAAATTTAGTGGGATTGATGCTGAAATTGGGCGATCGCGCTACTCCAGGCATTTCTCTCTACAGCGCAAATCAACAAATCAATCGACGAAGGGGCCCCATCCGGCCTCCACCCCTCGTCAAACGGCACACTCCACAACGCCCAGATATCAGCCCCACCATCGGACTCGATAGCGGCTGTTACAAAATTTATTAAATGTCGAGGTAAAACATGGCATTGGATAATTTGTTAATCACTATCCAAATCAGCCAATGGATGAACGGCCTAAGGGTGAAATCACGCAACGGATTGGTGTAGAGGAGTCAAGTTGTGATGACAGACCCGAATATTGGTCGCTCGCTGTCAAATCGATACCAGCTTTCAGAACTGCTCGGACAGGGCGCGATGGGTCGTGTCTATGGGGCCCGCGACATGCTGCTGGGCGGGGTGCCGGTAGCGGTTAAGTTTTTGGCGCAGACCTTGCTCAACCAAAAAATGCGCGATCGCTTTGAGCGTGAGGCCATGACCTGCGCGCTGTTGGGGCAGCGCAGCATCCACATTGTGCGCGTCACCGACTATGGCGTAGACGATGACGAAGTGCCCTACTACGTGATGGAATATCTCAAGGGCGATAGCCTCAGCGAAATCATCACCCGGCAGCCGATCTCGCTGCCCCGATTCCTTAACCTCAGCCGCCAGATTTGTCTGGGCTTGCACTGCGCCCATCAGGGTATTCCGATCGATGGCGAAGTTTACGCCATCGTCCATCGCGACATCAAACCCAGCAATATCTTGATCTGCCAAGACGAAAGCCTAGGCGAACTGGCCAAAATCTTAGACTTTGGCATTGCCAAGGTGCTCCAGGCTGATAGCGATCAGACCAACTGTTTTATGGGCACGCTGGCCTACTCATCCCCTGAGCAAATGGAAGGGCAAGAGCTAGATGGGCGGGCCGACATCTACAGCCTGGGCGTGATGATGTTTCAGATGCTCACCGGCAAAATGCCCCTACAGGCCGACACGCATACCTTTGGCGGCTGGTATAAAGCACACCACCATCAGCCCCCCCGCTCCTTTGCCGATGTTAACTCGGGTGTGAAGCTGCCCAAGGCGTTGGAAAATCTGGTGATGAGCTGCTTGTCAAAATCACCCAGCGATCGCCCTCAAACCGCCTGGGAAGTGCTCAAAACCCTCGAACCCCTAGAGCAACGGTTTGGCACCGGGCGGCAGGTGGGGCAACGGATTGCGGCCGCCCTGTCCAAGCTGCCTGTCACCACCACGCCGCGCACCCCTAGCCTGTCCACCCCCGAAGAAGTCTGCAAATTTACGTCTTGGCCGAGCACCAAGCCGATTGCCGAAATCGTCTTTCCCCACTCCATCCGCACCACCAAAGAAACCCTGGCCACCCTCTGGGTGATGCTGCGGCGCGAAGAAATCGAGAAGCGTCAAGTCTGCACCCGCTACAACCAATTTCTGTTTTTGCCCTCGCCCCATCCCACTATTCTGTGGCTGACGGTGCTCTACAACCGGGAACACGGCCCCCGCTGGCTGCCCTGCTATCTCGACCTCAAGACCACCCAAGGGCAGCAGATGATCCGCCTGCTGGGACAGTCTGGGCAATACCGGCTGCTGTTTTTCGCTAAAGAAGATCCCAAGCGCTGCCACAGTGTCCAGATTTCTAGCATTGCCGCCTCGCAGTGCAAGATGCTGATGGAATGGGCCACGATGGCCCAGATGGCTCCCTCAACTTTCCAGTTTGGCTATGGTAAATCTCATCTCAAGACTGAGCTAGAAAAGCTCAAGCCGATGATTGAGATGAAGCTAGAGTCGCTTTACGAAGAAGGGTCGGATCTGTCGGGCTGAGCCAGGGGTGCTAAGGAGCAGGGATTGAATCACCTGAAATTTTTGGGTAGGGGCGCACCGATGTGCGTCCTTACAGAAAAAATGGCTGATAGAAATTATTCAATTCACTATCCTAAACGAGCTGGACTGAGATAGCCGGGCTCGGCTCGATGCGCATATGGGCAGACTAGACCATGGCTTTGGCCGAGGGAAAGTAGAGCACCGGATGCCAACTGCGGCTGAGGATTTCGGCAGTCAGGCTGGGCACCGACCACGAAATCAGCTTACCCAAGCTGCCAGAAGAGGTGGCGATCGCGCTGATATCGCGCTCTTGCGCGGCCAGCAGCAGTTGCAGCACGGGTTCGCCTGAGCGCACCTCGACGCTGACGTCTATCCCCAGACCGCTCAGTTCTGCTTTGATCACTGCGAGGGCTGCTTGAGCCTGCTCCACGGCGTTATCGCTGCGCAATTCGCGTCGTCCTCCCGTTTCGATCACCCAGCACAGCAAACAGGCTTCTAGGGGCGAGTTGGGCTGCTGGGCCAGGGCTTTGACCTGCTGCACCAGATAGGCAGAGGCCGGGCTGCCGTCGTAGGGAACCATCACATAGCGGAACAGATGGCGACAGCGCAAGGCCAGCTCTTCGCGGGTATAGGTAGAAACCAACTGGGGGCGCAAGGTCAAAATCGGCGTGTTCAGACGTTTGCACAGTTCCATGGAGGTGCTGCCAAACAGCTTTTCCTCTAGCCGGTTGGCGCTCGATACACCCACTAAGACAACGCTGGGCTGATGTGTTTTGTTGGCCTGCAGGATGTGGTCAATCGGCTTGCCGCACTGGACATCGACAATCACCTCGACACCGGCCGGGGTGTTGGTCAGCATCTGGGAGAGGCGATCGCAGGCTGCCTGCAGGCGTTCTTTGTCGGGGCGGGGAATTTCTAACTCCTCTGACAGTGGCACCGTGTGCAGAAAAATCAGCTTTTTCAAGCCGCTTTCGGCTAACTCCGGGATGAATCCAGCCAGTCGCTGCAGACCATCCGATAGATCAGTACAAATCAGAGCGCTTTGAAACATGGGTGAGACATTCAGTACGGGTGAGGTACGGACGAGGGTTTTGCCAGAAACGTTTGCCAAAAACGTTTGCCAAAAACGTTTGCCAGAAACTGCTGATTGACGCCCAGAGGCATGGATTCTTACTAGTCCTAAGACCGCAGTCCTAAGACCGCAGAGTTCGCTTGAGTCCATGCCTCTAAGCTACTCGTTGAACCGAATCGACGTCCAAATCTTACAGTACTTCTGACGAACCGCAATAGACTATTAGGTCGATTTCGACATCGCCAAAACCCGCTAGAGCCGTTACCCCGACGGTTGTGCGACAGGGCAAATGCCCTTGGTCAAAATAGGAGGCGTAAATTTCGTTGACGACCGGATAAAACCGGAAATCGGTGACAAATACTCGGGCCATGGCCACTTGGTTGAAACTGACTCCTGCGTGATTGAGCACCAGCGCTAGGTTTTTCATGACTTGGTGGGTCTGCTCTTCGATCGAGTTCCGCACCACCTCACCCGTTTGCGGATCTTCTGCAAGTTGACCTGTGACAAATAGAAACTCTCCAGCCCGGACGGCATGGCAATAGGGCGCGACCGGAGGAAGAACGTTATTGGGCAGTGTAATGTAGTCCATGGTTATGGGGTAATAAGACCGGTCGGTAGTAAGTGCTGTTGCATCTGTTGCATCTTAGGAGGAATCGGCTAAAAGAAGTTAGGAGGATGGATTGCCAGCGTGGGTAATCGGCCCGTCGTCGCGATAGAGATGGCGATCTTGATTGCAATCTCCGCTCTGGATTATGAGTGGGAGTTGCCCGCAAGAATAGTTATATTTGATACTTGGCGATCGCCCTTCGGCATTACAATCTATGCTGTGATGATTGGGCGGTAAGGATTTTGCGAATTCTGCAAAGTTCTGCATGCTTGCGTTTTAAGGTTTGCGTTTTTAAGGACTGACTTTAAGGATTAGAACTTGTGAGCTACACCATTCAGAGTGCGTTGATCCCGGTTGAAGGTGGGTATGACACGGTAGACGTGCATCTTGTGGGCGATCGGATTGCGGCGATCGCGTCTCAGCTTGATCCGGTGGGCACGATCATCGATGGGCGCGATAAGCTGCTGCTGTCGGGGTTTGTCAATGCCCATACCCATTCCTCTGAAATGTGGCAACGGGGTGCGATTCCGCCCCTTCCGCTAGAGATGTGGCTAGCCGAGCTTTACGACTTTACGCCTCTAGATCCCGAGCGAGTGTATCTCAGCGCCATTGGTACTGCGGTCGAGACCATCTTGTCGGGTGGCACCACGGTCGTCGATCACCTGGTTTTGATTCCGGGGCAAGAGCTAGCTTCGATTGAAGCAGCGGTGCGGGGCTATCGCGAAGTTGGCATTCGGGCCTTTGTTGGCCCCCTTACCCAAGATCAGCCGCTGATGGCGGGCTTGCCGTCGATGGGGGAGGTCAAACCTGAGCCCTACGCTCGCTCAGCCGCTGAGAATGTGGCGATTATGAATGAGGCGATCGCGCGGTTCCATCGTCCCGAAGAGGGCATCAACATCATGGTGGCTCCGACCGGGATGCAGCTGTGTTCGGATGCGCTGTTTGAGGCCTATGGTGAGCTGAGCGATCGCTACTCCCTCTGCCGTCACACCCACCTGCTCGAAAGCAAGGCCCAGCTCATGCTAGCGGCCGAAAAGTATGGCTGTTCTGCGGTAGAGCATCTCAAGCAGCTTGGCTTCCTCAACGATCGCACTTCCCTTGCCCACTGCGTTTGGCTGGATGATGCCGATATCGAAATTTTGGCGGCGACCCGCTCAACCGTGGTTCACAATCCCCTCAGCAATCTGCGCTTAGGCAGCGGCATCGCGCCTCTGCTGAAATATCTGCGGGCAGGGGTCAACGTTGCGTTTGGCTGCGATGGCTCGGCCAGCAACGACTCGCAAGACTTGCTAGAAGCGATCAAAATCGGCTCGATTTTGCACAACGTGACTGACTTTGACTACTACAACTGGATTACCCCCCGACAGGCGATCGCCATGGCTGCTCTGGGCGGAGCCAAGGGCCTGGGCATGGACGCACACATGGGGTCGATTACCGTGGGCAAAAAAGCCGATTTGGTGCTCTACGACCTCAATTCCCTGTCGCTGCTGCCCAAAACCGACCCCGTGG
>DATNOW010000703.1:0-4516 GCA_036703515.1 Chroococcidiopsis sp. | reverse complement strand
AGACCGTGCCGGGCAAGGGCACGGTCTACATTTCGTTCTTTGAGTCAGTCTTCGGGCGATTTATGAGAACGAGCGGCAGTCTATTTACGATCTGCGATCGCTCACTGAATAGAGCGCTGATAGAGCGCCAGATCGGTGCAGAAGTCGACCTGCATAAGAATCGCTCAGTGCAGCGATCGCTTAGCTTAGGAGTGGCCCAGCTTAGAGCTAGAGATATTTGTGTAACAGCAGGTGCAGCTTTTCCTTGGTGGCCGGGGGAGCATGCTCTAGGGGCGTGAGGATAGCGTATTTCAGCGCAGAATGGGCTTCGGAGGTGGGTGGATTGGCGCTGAGGCGACGAACGGTTTCGCGGATCACCCGTTGGGCGTTGACGGCATTTTTGGTCAGGTTGCCAATCACCATATCCACCGTGACGCTGTCGTGGTCTGGGTGCCAGCAGTCGTAGTCGGTGACCAGGGCCAGGGTGGCGTAGGCGATTTCCGCTTCGCGGGCCAGCTTGGCTTCGGGCAGGTTGGTCATGCCGATAACGGTGGCTCCCCAACTGCGATAAAGATGGGACTCAGCTTTTGTGGAAAAGGCGGGCCCCTCCATGCAAACGTAGGTGCCGCCTCGGTGCAGGGTGACATCGGGTAGCTCTAGGCTGGCGATCGCCTCAGCTAAAACGGCAGCTAGGTTAATGCACACTGGATCACCAAAGGCGATGTGGGCCACAATGCCCTCGCCAAAAAAGGTTGAAATCCGGTTTTTGGTGCGATCGATAAACTGGCTAGGTAACACCATGTCTAGCGGCTTGGCGTGGGGTTGCAGCGAGCCCACGGCCGATGCCGAAATCAGGTATTGTACGCCCAGTTGCTTCATGGCGTAGATGTTGGCGCGGAAGGGCAACTCTGACGGCAGCAGCGAATGGTTGCGCCCGTGGCGGGCTAAAAACGCCACCCGCGTATCGTCTAGGGTGCCGACAATGAGGGCATCGGATGGTGCGCCAAAGGGAGTATCGATCTGCACTTCCTGGACGTCTTTGAGCGCTTCCATTTTGTAGAGGCCGCTGCCGCCGATGATGCCGATGGTTGCTTGAGTCATGGTGATCTGCCGTTGCTCTGCCAAAGTATGCTGCCACCGTATTGTAGAGCCTTGGCTGGGTGCAGGAATGCGATCAATTTTAGAATTGCTGACCTGAGGCTAAGCCCAGACAAAAGTATGTCCTCCATAGCAGTAGATACAGAACCTGATACAAAACTAGGACGCAGGGAAAACCTTCCCCTGCGTCCTACTGGCATGTCTTTACTAATGCGTTTTCTTAACGTGTTCTTCTAACGTACTTTCTTAGCGCGTCACCGGGATGCCTGGCGCATAGGCTTCAATCACGCGACCCGTGCGATCGCACATCACCATCAGATAGTCACAGGTGGGGCACTGCGTCCGCGTCAGCTGATGGCTAACGAGGTAATGACGCTCTGCTGGACTGCCGCAATTGGGACAACGGACTGCTTGTACTGTTTGCATCTTAAAAACCCTCATTTAATGGAAAGAAACTAAAGAAAATCTAAAGGAATATCAACTGGATTGAGCAGTCGCACAGTTACCTCGTTGGCTTCTTATCAGCCTCTTTTTGGCGCTCTGCTGGCTTAAAGAACCCCAAAATTGAATCGTGTTTTCAAAGACAATGTTGATGAGAAAACCGCGACAAATTTAGATAACTTAGAAATGTGAAATACAAGGGTTGCTGATATCAAGTATGTCATTAGCTGATAGAAATGACAACATTGGTTTTCCTCGATTCCGCTGGGATCGCGCATCAAAAGAGTGATCCCAACACTGAGTCGTCCAACTGTAGGGATCGTTTAGTCTGCTTAAAACCAGTGATCCCCATTCGAAGACCGCGACGATTTCTAATATCTTTAAGAATTTTTCTTAATTTAGACTCATAGTTGTAGCTTTCATCACTAATTGAATTGCGACTCTTTATCTGAACTTCAAATAGCAGCAAGTTCTTGCTTAAAGCGATCGGCTTTAAGCTTTTGTTGGGAGAATTGTTAAGAGAATCTGTAGCTTTTTTACGATGTTTTAGCTGTTGGATTGCTGCGCGGCATCAAATTAACGGAAAGCGGCTGAATGCGTCTCAAAACGGCTCAAAATGGCAGTGGGGCACTGATTAGAAGGGAGCATCCGCTGTAGGGATGCTGAATCTGTAGGGTTGTAGCGTGCAGGTAGAGGCGATCGCCTGGGGCTGAGCGGCCATAGAGGCGATCGCCGACAATGGGTACCCCGAGTCCTGCAGGGGCAGCGGCATGCACCCGCAGCTGGTGAGTGCGCCCGGTGATGGGGATAAACGCGATGCGGGTGGTGCTGTCTTGGCGATGCAGGACTTGAAACTGGGTGGTGCTGGGTTTGCCGTGCTGCCAGTTGACCGATTGGTAAGGGCGATCGCGAGGGTCACCCCACAGCGGCAGATCAATGGTGCCCGCGTCGATAGTGATCTGCCCGGCTAAGAGCGCTTCATAGGTTTTGTGCACGCGGCGCTGCTGAAACTGCTGGCTGAGATCAAGATAGGTTTGGCGATCGCGAGCCAGCAGCAGTACGCCAGAGGTATCTTGATCGAGTCGGTGCACGGGCAAGAGCATTGCCCCATCGGGCAAACTGCAGCGCAGCCGACTGAAAACGCTGTCTTGGTGATGGCGATCGCGCCCTGGCACCGACAGCAGCCCGCTGGGTTTGTCTACGGCAATCAGCCACTCGTCTTCATAGAGGATATCCATGGGCGGTGCAGATGGGCGTGGTGGGGACACCGCACTCTGCGGTGAAAACGGGCTGGGGAGTGATAGGGGGGGTGCAAACTCCAATACGGGGCGATCGCCCGCTTCGTCCCAGCTTTTAGTCCTGGATTCAGTCCTGGATTCAGCCCCGGATTCAGCCCAGCGTTGCTCTACCCCCGACAGCAGAAACCCAATCAGCGGCTGGCAGCGCTCTGCACAGGCCCCGTAAAATTGCCCCGGCAGGCGATCGCCCTGGCTAGAGGCGGGGCCCCACCAGATCTCAGCCATGGCCAGCGGCGTGAGATTATTGACAGCGGCATAGTGGAGCAATTTGGGGGCGCAGCAGTCGCCTGTGCCGGTGGGCAAAGCGCTACCGGTGATGCCCTGCTTAACCATCTGCTGGAGAGAGAGGGTTTCACCGGCAAAATTTTGCAAACAGTAGGCCGCGTGTAGCTGAGCCTGGAGCTGGCGCGATAGGTCTTTGCGCTGGGCTTTGAGTGTGCGAATGCGAGCTTCGGTGGCATCCAGGGCTTGCTTGAAGGGCTGTAAGACCTGATCGCGCTGGCGTTTGAGCTGTCGCCGTTCGATGCCGTCGCGACGACTCTGGTCATCCAGTTCGCTGAGGGCCGCCTGCAAGTGCGCTCCAGTGAGGGTGGCTTGGTAATGCTGGCGCTGCTGCTGGCGGGCCTGTTTGCGCTGGGCGTGGCGGTGGCTCAAGTCCTGCCACTGAGCGGCAAACTGTTGCGATCGCTGCTCATACTCTATATTTACTGCCTGTTGGCGGAGCGCCAGCAGCTCTTGCTTAATGGCATCAAGCTGCTGGAGGGTGCGGGCTTCGGCCATGGCCACCTGGTCGCGCCCCGGAATTGGCGGCACCCAGCCGGGCACCACACTCTGCCCTTGCCACAGCCCCGAAAACGCTTTGAGCACCTGCACCTCACCCTCCGGTGTGCCTACCAGCAGCACCCCATACATTTTGCCCTCACGGCTGGCGGCGCGATCGCCCTCTAGCGACCGGACTAGGCCCTGGGCGATCGCCTCCGCCAGAGCAGTCCGCGGCAGCCTCAGGAGGAGCCCCTGACGAGGGCATTGCCCTTCATACCAATAGCTGGGCTGGGGCTGGGGATTAAGCTGAGAACAGTAGATGACTTGAGCATCGGCAATAAACGCCGAAATTGGGTGCAACACGGAGTTCGCTGGCCTAGATAAGGGGTGGAGACACCTGCGGCGATCGCCTGTAAGTCTGCAAAATTGCTGTTTTAGATAAAATAATTATCGCGGGCTGGAAGTCAATCTGCTGGGTAAAACGTTGGCACTGGGTAGCTGTAGAAAAACCAGGTTTCTCAGCATCGGTTAAAATCTTGGCATAAGCTGACTAGCTGTTGCTCTAACTTATGCTGACCACCATAGTCACCGATAACGGACAAATCACCCTGCCTACAGAAATTCGGAATCATCTCAAGTTAGTGAGCGGTAGCCGAGTTGAGTTTGTGATTGACGAAGAGGGTCAAGTCAAAATCTTCCCTCTCAATGTTGCTGTAGAAACCCTATCCGGTATCCTGCATCGATCGGGCATTCGACGAGCCTCCCTGGACGACATGGAAGCGGCTATCTCTGAAGGTGCAAATGATCGGGCTTGACACCAACGTCCTTGTTCGATATCTCACTCGTGATGATGATCAGCAATGGCAGCAAGCAGCCACCGTCATTCAACAGAGTCAGCCTTGCTTCATCACTAATGTCGTTCTGTGTGAGCTGGTTTG
>DATNOW010000702.1:0-8673 GCA_036703515.1 Chroococcidiopsis sp. | reverse complement strand
GCGCAAAAATCCTGAAGCTTCAGGATTTTTGCACCAGTCATAGCATTGCCGCGGATGGAATGTTAGCGGAATACGGTGGTATAGGTGGCCGCGTCAGGCGGATACCCCCCGCCCTCTGGATTGGCTACTGGTTCTACGTGGTGGATAGAGAGCATGGCATCTGCCGGAGGTTTGCGATCGCTGACTTGGGCTGGCGAATCCAGTGGAGGCACGGGCATATTTTCAATTTCCCAGACCTTCAGCAAAATCAAATATTCATAGAAAGCTTGCAGCACGCACCAGGCAAAGCCCGCTCGCCCATCCAAGAAGCCGCCCAAAAAGATGTACATGTATAAAAAACGCACCAGCGGGCGGAACGGCAGCCGCAGCGACAGGTCTTTGAGCGCTCTGCGACGCTCAACCTCCGTTTTGCCGAAGATCAGCTCAGACCAGCTCACGCGTCCTGTCTTGAGCTGTTTGATGGTTTCATTGGCTTCATCGGTCGAATAGCGGTTGTGCTTTTCAATCCACCGGCTGATGCCTTTACTACAGGTGTAATGGGGATAGGTTTGCTTGAGGAAGCTCGTATCCCCATCACACACCTCCCGCTCTGTGTGTCCATAATCGCTAAACCACACCTTGCCATGACGCAACAGGCGCAGTTGGTAGCGCGGATATTGGGTACTGCGGCGAATCCACTGCCCCATAAACATGACCCGCTCGGCGGCGTAATAGCCAACATAGCGATCGCTCCGAATGGAGCGCAAACATTCCTGAAACAGCGCCGGCGTCATCCGCTCATCGGCTTCTAGGATGTATACCCAGTCATACTTAGGAGGGATGTTTTCGAGCATCCAGGTACGCTGTCGTCCGTGGCTTTCAAAGGCATGTTGAACGACCCGAACCGGGTAACGACTGGCGATTTCAACGGTGCGATCGCTGCTGCATGAATCCATCACAACCACATCGTCGGTCAGCATGGCTGACTCGATACAGGCGGCAATGTCAAGCTCTTCGTTGTAGGTGAGGATGTAAATCGAAAACATGTGAGGTGTTAGCGATAATCAGAGGAGGAGGTTAACAGAAAGCACCCCAGCTAGGCTGGGAGCTTCCGTCCATTAAAAACAGGCTGGATGTGAATGGGATGAGCGTTCGTGTGCCGAGCGTTCATGTGCCGACTGTTCTTGCACTGAGCATCCATGGGCCGACCGTGATAATGCGCCGGAACCGATAATGCGGCGGAACAATCAACTCAAAATCATTAGCTCAAGCGCATTAGCTCAAGCGCATTAGACCAAGCTTTTGAGACCCGTCCAGCCGACGATGATATAGCCAATAGCCAACAAAAGACTGCCGATGCCGATGCGCAAGCTAGACTTGAGCGCCTCATCTTTGGCCGTCTGCTGTGCCTTTTCTCGCCGCAGCCCAATCTCTGTCTGATATTGAGTTTGAAGCTGATCAACCCGCTGCTTGATAAATTGGTCGAGCGCAGCCGGGTCTTGCTTAAACTTGGCAATCAGATCAGACTGCTCTTGAGACACCTGTCCAGCTTGCACGGCCTGCTTTAGCAGGTCTTCGTTAGACATCAAGACGCTAATTTGCTGTTTCTGCTGATTAACTTCGGCTTCTAGGCGGGTGCCTAACTGCGTTTCAGCCTGAGTCGCTTCTTGGGTAATGCGTTCCAGCGCTTCACCTTTGGCCACGTTGACGTTATTGAGGTGGAGGGGCAATGAGAGTAAGTAAAATAACCCCAACAGGCTGGCTAAAATCAGCGCATAGAGCCTTAAGTCTTGCCACACCGGGCGTTTTACCGCCGTACCAGCGGCGCTGTCTACCCAATAGCCCGTAAACAGAAGTGCCAAGCCCACCATCGGCACAATGCCGCGATCGACGACTTGAGTCACAAAGTTGATCTGCCACTGGCGATCGAGGACGTTGTAGGGAATCGGCAGGATGAAAATATCTAATAGAACTGCCAGAATGATAATAATGGCAACCGCTTTGAGCGATCGCGAAGTGAGCGGGGTGATTTGACGGGTAATGGTCGCTTTCGAAGTCATGAGATGCTATCGTCCATTTCCTAATTCCAAGTTGGATGCGCACCGGTGTGTACAATTCACAGAGGATTCATCCACGGGCCAATTAAACATTATCTCAGTTCAAACTACTCAATCGACACCAAAGCTTAATCTGTGGATTTCCCCGGCCCTATGACCACAGCGTTACCCTGATGTCTAAAGTGCGTACAGAATTCGTACAGACAGTTTCTACAGATGAATGCTCTTTATCCTGGCAAAGACCACCCCATTTCACTAGTAGTATTCCCTGAGATACTCAGAAAAAACACATAATTGCAAGGATATTGTGCAGTTTCCGGCGCAGGGTTGGCAGGATGGAATAGGAGACAACGATTTGGAGCATGCTTTGCGGAGCATGTCTTGTAATGAGGCAAAATGAGGAACAGCGCTTGGGCTGACAGCGCTGTGTTGGATGTAATGAGTCAGCCACCCCGATCAAAAGCGGCATGAAAAGCAGCATGAAAAGCGTCATGAGAAGCGGCAGTAAATATCAGCGCTTGCAGGATTATCTTGAGCAGGCTAAACAAGTAGAAGTGAGCTTGACGTTTGAGGCGATCGAAACGTTGATAGCGGAACCCTTGCCAGACTCGGCACGCCACAAGCGGGAGTGGTGGAGTAATCGCAGTAAAGGTGCGGTGCAGGCCAAAGCGTGGATGGCGGCTGGATTTTTGGTGTCGATGGTAGATTTGGCGGCGGGCACCGTTGTATTTCGTAAGCCGCCTGCAACGTATCGCCTGGAACACGACGGTGACACGGTTAGGTGGAATGCCGAGCTGATTAAGGGTCTCCGTCGCCACCTGGGGCTATCCCAAGCAGAGCTTGCGGCTCGGCTCGGCGTGCGCCAGCAAACCATTAGCGATTGGGAAGTCAATGCTTACGATCCACGGCGTGCGATGTCTAAATATCTGAGCCTAGTGGCCGAGCAAGTGGGCTTTCGCTATGGCGAAGCAGAGGCGCAGACTCCCCAGCCAGTATCGGGGGAATCTTTGCAGCCTCCGCAAGCGCAAGACTGATGGCGCTATTTGTACCCATCGTGCATCCATAGCGCGTCATTCATTGCGCATCCATAGCGCGTCATTCATCACGCATCCATAAGCGCATCATCTATAGCGCATCTAACTGCGTAGTATTGATCGAGTCAGAATGCTCATCACCTCGCCGGGGTTGGGGCCCGGCAGCAGTGGGCTCCATTCGCTGATCTCGGCAAAACCCAAGCGGTAGAGCGTTTGCATGATGATGGTTACGCCCTGGCGGGAACCGATTACCAGCAGCTTCACAGACTCGCGATCGCCCTCTGGCACGGCCGCTTCACTGGGTAAAATTCTCCCTGCTGCGGTTGTGCCTGGGGTAAGCGCGCCCTCGGTCGCCCCCTCTAGAAATGACTGCATTAGTAATGACTGCATTGGTAATGACTGCATTGGTAATAACTGCATGGGGACAGAGGTAGGGCGAGAGACTAAAGCTAGAGCATTAGCGAGCTTCTGTGGGTTGAGCGCTGCACGCACCCGCGCTTGAGTGACGCGAAATAGGCGGATTAAAGGCGCACCAAGAGCAGCGCTGCGGGAAATGTAATGCGGTTGTGCAAAAGACATAGGACAGTATATCCGTCAGGTAATATCTGTCAGGTTAAACTTTAGCGTGTAATATGTCAATTCCGTCGGGGAGATTTACCGAGAATCTACGGGGAATGGACGGATGGTGCAGAGGGCGATCGCCTCTGCTATGGGGTTTGGTCTGAGCGGATGTGTTAACCCGTGACTAGGCGATTGAATGGGCGATCGCCAGTTTGGGTCAGGGTTTGGGGTTATTTAGGGTGAAGCTGACTCCGTGTTTATACGGTTCTTTTTAGAGATGAGTGTTCGGTGATCCATCTATGAAAGCTTTACGAATCAGCCGATATGTTGAAACTCCGGTGAAATCGGTGGTTGCGCCATAGCCTTGGGACGTTTCCTTTCATACCATGGGCACATAAGCAAAAAAACAGCCTTTCCTCTTGCGAGTCCACTGCAAAGGCTCCTCCAGAGTGTATTCACCATCCCCCCTTCACTAATCCTGATTGAATTTATTTTCACGAGGCTATTATGATGCTGAAGTCTGCGATCGCTCTGACTGGTTTGCTGGCTGGTGGTCTGTTAACGCTAGGAACTGCGCCCGCACAGGCTTTTTCTTTTACAACCAATACTGCTCCGGGTAGCAATGCACCGAAAGGCAATATTCTGCTCCAGTCCGTTACCTTAGGCAGCGGCGAAGTCGTCGATAACTTTGCATTTGTCAACAGCGCTCAAATTATCTATAACGATGCCTATAAGGGCGGTAATTCTGGCGCGGCTAGCTCAGATCGGGGCGATAACGCCACTGGGATCAAGAATGAAAACCCGGTCAATGCCGATATCGTGGCTAGCTTGGGCAATAACAACCTAAACAATATTATTGATACCGAAGATCAAGGCAAGTTCACGATCAACGTGTTCTTTAGCTCGGTTGTAGACAAGCTGTTCTTCTGGGAACGCGGCCAAAACAGCAAGTTAGGTGTGCAAGCAGTTGACGCTAGCGGCAACTTGCTAGGTACCAAGCTCGTGATGGATTCTGCCTTCTGGGGCAGTGCGGGTTACAGCATCGATACGACAGAAATCGTTGGGGCTCAGCGCGTCGGTTCCCTGGGTGTGAGCCTCGCAGACTTAGGGGTGAGCGGGCCGATTGCAGGTGTGCAGTTGACCTCGCTGAAAACCTATAACGGCCCAGACTTCAAAGTTGTCGGCGCTGCGGCGAGCGTTCCCGAACCGGCGACGGTTGCTGGGATTGTGGCTGTCGCTGGGGCGATGGCAGCGTCTCGTCGTCGTAAAGCTGCCAAGCAGGCCTAAGCGATCGCGACGGCAACAATTCGTTTGCGCGTCAGGTTTTGTTGAGTCTTGACCTCAATGGTCTGTCAAATTTCCTGGATTTCCTGAAAACGTCTTTGCACAGTGCCATAGAAAAGAAAACGAGGGGTTGAGCGTAACGCGCTCAGCCCCCTTTTTTTGGGCCCTTTGTTTGGGTAAGTCTGGGTCGCGTTTATGCGATCGCCTGCGACTGACGAGTGATATCTACCATGACGGTGCCGTCAAAGTCGGGAATAGGAGGAGTGAGTTTTGTAAGTTGCACCCGCACCTGGCTAACTTGGGCGGAAGAGAGCACAATTTGGGCGATCGCGTCGGCTAGACGTTCGATCAAAAAAAACTTTTCGGTGCGAATGAGCTGCTGAATATCGTGGATGTGGGTGGTGTAGTCGTAGGTATCGCCAAGGCGATCGCTATGACCGGGGTTAGACAGATCGACCCATGCGGTCAGATCGACGTTATACCACTGCCCGAGCACCTGTTCTTCAGGAATAAAGCCAGTGTATCCATAGGCCCGAATACCGTTGATGTGGATGCAGTCAGGGGTCATAAGCCTGCTATATACCTTCCAAAATTTGCATGATATCTTCGACCGATCGCCCTACAATTCGGGAGATGGGCACGAGCATTGTGCTCTCAATTTCTTCGCCAGCGTAAATGGCTTCTAGTTTTTCTTTGGGCAGACGGTAAGAATCACAAAACCGGATAAATTCTTTGTCGCTAACATCTAGCTCTTCTTGGCGATCGCGCAGCAAGGCAGCGATCGCGGCCACGCCGGCCGCGGGTGCAGTGGTTTTGATCAGATAGCGTTCGACCAGATCATCGACATCGCCCGTGGTGCCCCCCGCTCGGCTCATAATGTCCTGGCAGGCTAAGCGCAGGGCCTTACGCAGTTTTTCGTCATCGTTGAGGGTTTCGACAATGCGGAGTGCAAAATCGGGTTTGCAAAAGCCGACTACCTCGTCTTCGTAAGTAATTGAAACATAGGTGTCAGCGGGGAACGCTTGCCAAGACTGCGGTTCATCAGAAAGCACCATGAATGTTTCTCCGGGCGTTAGAGCACTAGACATTAGACATTAGACATTAGACTCTGGACTTCGTAAAGTCTAGAGTCTAACGGATTGGCGGAAGATGGCTGGTTATGGCTGGCTGGTTATGACTGGCTGGAATGATTTGGGTCATGCCGTTGCTAGGGTATTGGCATCGCATGGTTTTGCGATCGCTTATTTTGGCGATCGCTACAGATCGCGATGGGTAAAGGGTTTGGCGTTGGCCCCTGAGTAGGTGGCTGACACATGCCCATCGCCCACCAGTTGATATTTGTAGGTGACTAGCCCTTCTAAACCGACGGGGCCGCGGGGCGGCATTTTTTGGGTGCTGATGCCAACTTCAGCGCCAAACCCATAGCGGAAACCGTCGGCAAACCGGGTCGAGCAGTTGTGAAATACCCCGGCAGCATCGACTTGGGCGCTAAAGGTATTGGCCGCGTCTAGATTGGTTGTCACGATCGCTTCGGTGTGGCGCGACCCGTAGGTGTTGATGTGGGCGATCGCCTCCTCTAAGGTATCGACTACCCTGATCGATAGGATCAAGTCGCAATATTCGGTTTCCCAATCGGCCGGGGTCGCAGGCAGGATGCCAGAAACAGCCGCCGATTGCAGAATGGCGCAGGTGCGATCGTCGCCCCGCAGCTCGACGCCTTTGCTTTGCAACGCGGCGGCCAAGGGCGGCAGCACGGTGGCGGCAATCGTTTGGTGAACTAACAAGGTTTCGATCGTGTTGCAGGCCGAGGGATAGCTGGTTTTAGCATCAACGGCAATGGCGATCGCCTGCTCTAGGTCGGCTGCTTGATCGATATAGAGATGACACAGCCCGTCGGCATGACCCAGGACGGGAATGCGGGTATTGTCTTGGACAAACCGGACAAAGCTGTTAGAACCTCGGGGGATAATCAAATCAACGTAGCCGTCTAGTTGCAGCATCGCCAGGGTTTCTTCGCGGGTGGTGAGTAGGCGCACCACGGCGGGATCTAGCCCGGCCTGCTCTAGCCCTTGATGGATTGCTTTGACGAGTGCTTCGCAGGAGCGCAGGGCCTCTTTGCCGCCTTTCAAAATCACGCCGTTGCCTGACTTGATGGCCAAGGAGGCAATTTGCACAACGGCGTCAGGGCGCGATTCAAAGATGACGCCCAGCACCCCCAGCGGACAGGAAACCCGGCGCAATACCAAGCCCGTATCGAGCTCGCGGTGGATTTGGGTAGTGCCGACTGGGTCGGGCAAATGTTCGACATCCCGCACCCCGGCGATCGCGCCTGCTAGCTTGTCAGCATCGAGCTTCAGCCGGCCGTAAAGTGACTTAGCCAGCCCCTCGGCCAGGGCCGCCTCGCAGTCGAGTTGGTTGGCCGCCAAAATCTCTGGTGCAGCCGCCTCAAGGGCCAAGGCGATCGCCGCGATCGCCTGGTTGCGGGCCTCGCCGGAGAGTGCGGCCAGGGTGCGAGCCGCCTCGCGGGTTTGTTGGGCTAGGTCTGCCAGCGACACCGAAGCAACGGGAGAAACTGTCATAATCAATCACCAGGTCAGCAGGTTTTGCAGTGTTTTTCGCAATGTTTTTCACAGTGCTTTTTGCAGCGTTTTTTGATCTTACTTCTCCTCGGAGTGTGTCGGCCGGCTTTGGGACGACAAGGGGATGCGACAAGGGCCTGTTGTCGGGAAGCTTGTTATCCTGAAGGAGTTGACTGGATGGACTGTCCTTAGTGTTTGTATGACTCAACCCTCGTCTCGCATTTGCATTCTTGGTGGTGGCTTTGGCGGACTCTACACAGCATTGCGACTGAGCACCTTAGCATGGGACAAGCCAGGCAAACCCGAAATTGTCTTGATCGACCAGCGCGATCGCTTTTTGTTTGCGCCGTTGCTCTATGAACTGTTGACCGGCGAACTGCAAACCTGGGAAATTGCCCCTCCCTACACCGAACTCTTGGCCAATACGGGCATTCGCTTTCATCAAGCCCAGGTCTCAAGTCTCGACTTAGAGGCGCGTCAGGTGCATCTTCAAGGTGGCGAAGCCTTGACCTACGATCGCCTGGTTTTGGCGATGGGCGGCGATACGCCGATGGATGCGGCTCCCGGTGTGGCGGAGCATGCCATACCCTTTCGCACGATTGCGGATGCCTATCGTCTCGAAGATCGGCTGCGTCCACTGGAGCAGTCAGAACGCGACAAAATTCGGGTGGCGATCGTGGGGGCTGGCTACAGCGGAGTGGAGCTGGCCTGCAAGCTGGCCGAACGTCTGGGCGATCGCGGCCGGATTCGGCTGGTCGAACGGGGCGACCAAATTTTGCGCAACTCGCCTACCTTTAACCGAGAAGCGGCGACCAGCGCCCTCCAAGCCCGCAATGTCTGGACCGATTTAGAAACTGGCGTGGTGGAGGTCACCGACAGTACGATTGCGCTTGATTTCAAAGGGCAGGTCGATACAATTCCAGTCGATGTGGTGCTGTGGACGGTGGGCACCAAAATTGCTGAGATTGTCCAAACCCTGCCGGTGAAACACAACGATCGGGGGCAGGTGATGGTGACTTCGACTCTGCAACTGGTCGACCATGCCGACATTTTTGCCCTGGGAGACTTGGCTGACTGTCAAGACGCCGATGGGCAAAAGGTGCCGACCACGGCCCAATCGGCCTTTCAGCAAGCCGACTATGCCGGTTGGAATATCTGGGCCTCGCTGAGCGATCGCCC
>DATNOW010000701.1:0-2981 GCA_036703515.1 Chroococcidiopsis sp. | reverse complement strand
TAGCTGTAAGACGCTGTCGTCAATGCCAAAGTCTTGCTGGAGGATCGCCTGGATTTCTTGCAGGAGGCGATCGCGTCCAATGCCATCGGCCACATCCACCAGCACATGGGCGGCCAGGGCATCGTGACCGGGGGCGATCGCCCAGACGCGCAGTTGTTCAATGCCCACAACGCCTGCTACTTGCAGCAGGCGGGTTTGGATTTGGGCGGTGTCGAGATGAGGCGGCGTTTTTTCTAGCAAAATATTGACGCTTTGGCGGATCAGCGGCAGCGCTCCGGTGATAATCATGGCGGCGATCGCCAGGCTAATCACCCCGTCTACCCACATCCACTGAAACGCCCAAATCAGCAGCCCGCCCAGCAAAATGCCCAGAGACCCAATGGCATCGGCCACCATATGCAAAAATGCACCCCGGACGTTGAGGTCGTCGTGGCTGTGGTCGTGCAGCAGCAGGGCATTAAGGCTATTGACCAGCAGCCCAACGGCCGCCGTAACCATCATCGGCAGGCTGAGGATATCGCTCGGGGCCCGCTGGAGTGTAGCGATCGCTTCCCAGCCAATCCACAGGGCGATCGCCACCAGCCCCAGCCCATTGGCTAGGGCCGCCAAGATTTCTACCCGACGATAGCCAAAGGGAGCTTGGCTCGATGCCGGCAGTTGGGCGATCCAGGCGGCCAGCAGCGCTGCTGCCAAGGCCACGCTATCGGAGACGACATGCCCAGCATCGGCCAGCAGCGCCACGCTGTGGCTGAGGGAACTCGTCCACACCTCGGCCACCGAAAACGTGCTAATTACGATCAGCGCAATCCACAGGCGGCGCAGTTTAGCTGGGTTTGCGGCAGCCGCACAGCGATCGCAATCTGACGTAGCGCCAATGGGGTGATGATGATGAAACATGCAGAGTGTGTGAAACAACCACGCTAAAAAACAAGCTCAGGATGGTGGATTTAATACCTGAAATTCTGGGGCAAGGGCGCACAGCGGTGAGTCCCTACAGAAAACTTGACCGATAGGAATTATTTAATTCGCGATCCTAAACAATCTTATGAGGCTGCGGGATGATCCCAGCCAAGCTCTTTGTCGCGCGATCGCGACTAAAAGTGCCCGGTTGCAACTCCCTTGGCGGACGGATGCACCCTCTATTGTGGCGCGGAACGATAGGGCTAGCATCCCACGCCGAGCCGCCAAGACTACAATCCAAGACTACAAATTGTGACGCAAAATCCGACGGAGTGCGCGCTAGACCTGGGTTATATCGCTTCTGGCGCGTTAAGAATCATATCAATTCGCACTCTGAAAATCTTTATCGGGGATCGCTGCGATCGCCAGCCGTCAAGCATTTAGGCGATCGCCATCATCAAAACTGAGTCGAAAATGCGATCGCAGTCCTTGCTCCGGCGTCCTCCATCTTTGCGACAATCAAAAGCATCCTCAACCTCATGCCTCAACCTCTTTTAACGCGCGATTGGCGATCGAGTGTTCCTTGGGCTAGCGCCCATAGAGCACCTCTAACGGTTTTGCCGCTTCGCCAAACCGCGCCCTCCTCGTTAGGTCAATCTCAACTACTCAGCCTAATGGAGACTTAATCTATGAAATTGGCCTATTGGATGTATGCCGGGCCGGCGCACATTGGCACACTACGCATCGCCAGCTCCTTTAAAAACGTCCATGCCATCATGCACGCACCGTTGGGCGATGACTACTTCAACGTCATGCGTTCCATGCTAGAGCGCGAGCGTGACTTTACCCCCGTCACCGCCAGCATTGTCGATCGCAACGTCTTGGCGCGAGGTTCCCAAGAAAAAGTGGTAGACAACATCACCCGCAAAGATCGAGAAGAGTCGCCCGATCTGATCGTGCTAACGCCGACCTGCACCTCCAGCATTTTGCAGGAAGATCTACACAACTTTGTCGAACGCGCCCAAATCGAATCAAAGGGCGATGTCATGCTAGCGGATGTCAACCACTACCGCTTCAACGAACTCCAGGCGGCTGACCGAACCCTGACCCAAATCGTCCAGTTTTATACCGAAAAGGCGCGCAAAAAAGGCACTCTGCCCACCGGAAAAACCGAGAAGCCTTCGGTCAATATCATTGGCGTCACCACCCTCGGTTTCCACAACCAGCACGACTGCCGCGAACTGCGCAAGCTGATGGCCGATCTGGGCATTGAGGTGAATGCCGTGATCCCCGAGGGAGCCACCGTCAGTGAGCTTACGACCCTATCGCGGGCTTGGTTTAACCTGGTGCCCTATCGGGAAATTGGTCTAACGGCGGCCACCTACCTTCAGCAAGAGTTTGGTATGCCAATGGTGACGATCACACCCATCGGCGTAGTCGAAACGGCTCGCTGCATCCGCGCCATCCAAGCCACCTTAAATGAGCAAGGGGCTGGGGTAGACTACGAAGCGTTTATCAACGACCAAACCCTATATGTGTCGCAGGCGGCCTGGTTTTCGCGCTCCATCGACTGCCAAAACCTAACCGGCAAAAAAGCCGTCGTCTTTGGCGACAATACCCACGCCGCCGCCCTTACCAAGGTCTTAGCCCGCGAGATGGGCATCCGCGTGGTGCTAGCGGGCACCTATTGCAAGTATGATGCCGACTGGTTCCGCGACCAGGTGAGTGAATATTGCGATGAAGTATTGGTCAGCGAAGACAATGCCGAAATTGCCAACGCGATCGCCCGCTTGGAACCGTCAGCCATCTTTGGCACCCAGATGGAACGCCACGTCGGCAAACGGCTCGATATTCCCTGCGGCGTGATTGCGGCCCCCATCCACATCCAAAACTTCCCCATTGGCTACAAACCCTTCATGGGCTACGAAGGCACCAACCAAGTCGCTGACTTGATTTACAACTCCTTCACTCTGGGGATGGAAGACCATTTGCTAGAGATCTTTGGCGGTCACGATACCAAAGAGGTGATTACCAAAGGCGTATCGGCCGACTCAGACCTCAACTGGAGCAAGGATGGGCTA
>DATNOW010000700.1:0-2202 GCA_036703515.1 Chroococcidiopsis sp. | reverse complement strand
CTGTCGATCGCTGCCTATAGCTGGTTACAACAACGCACGGCGCGGTGGTTGCGATGAATCTGATGAGAGCGATGAAACAGGTTAACGGTTGGTCATGGCTGTGGATTGCCCTAGGGATGCTCTATTTTGTCGTGCCGCTAGCGGCCACAGCTGACTTTTCCCTGCGGGCAGAAAAGGATATTCTCAGCTTTAAAGCTTACAGCACGGTATTCAGCGACCCCAACTTTTGGGCGAGCTTTACCTTTTCGGCCGCTACGGCGGTGGTGGCGATCGCCATTAGCTGGCTGCTGATTGTGCCGACGGTCTATTGGGTGCAGCTCAAGCTACCTCAGCTGCGCTCGTGGGTTGAGCTGGTGACGCTGATGCCCTTTGTGGTGCCCGCTGTGGTGCTCGTATTTGGCTTGATTCGCACCTATAACACGACGTTGCTCAATACCCGTCAGGGCGGCTGGGTGCTGCTGACGGCAGGCTATGTGGTGCTGTCGTTTCCCTATATGTATCGGGCGATCGACACGGGCATGAAGGCGATCGACGTGCGGACGCTGACCGAAGCGGCCCAAAGCCTAGGGGCAGGCTGGCAGACGGTGATTTTTCAGGTGATTTTCCCGAACCTGCGGGTGTCGCTGCTCAACGGTGCGTTTTTGACCTTTGCCATTGTTATGGGGGAGTTTACAATCGCGGCCCTTTTGGCTCAGCCAGCCTTTGGCCCCTACATGAACCTGCTGGGCAGCAGCAAGGTCTACGAGCCGTCGGCCCTCGCCATTATTAGCTTTGCCTTGACTTGGGGGGCGATCGCCATCGTCCAGTTTTTGGGGCAGCGGGTGGGCAAGTCAACCCAGCTCGCGGGGCCCAAATAAACCCCTGGCACTTACCCACCGCTCTTGCTGTTTTTAGGACGTTTTTAAGGACAGGGTTTGTATGACCGACCTGATGCTCAAACAGCTGTTCAAAGCCTACGGATCAACCATGGCCGTGCAGGGGGTCAACCTGCACGTGCGCTCCGGTGAGTTTATTTCGCTGCTGGGGCCGTCGGGCTGCGGTAAGACGACGATTTTGCGGATGATTGCCGGGTTTGAGCGTCCAACTGGTGGAGCGATCGCCCTCGATGGGCAAGATATCACCCCAGTGCCGGCCAATCGCCGCGATATGGGCATGGTGTTTCAGTCCTACAGCCTGTTTCCCCACATGACGGCAGCTCAAAACGTAGCCTTTGGGCTGCGGGTCAAGCGGATGTCTCGGTCGCAGCAGCGCTTGCGGGTGCAGGAAATGCTGGAACTGGTAGGGCTGGGGGCAATGGGCGATCGCTATCCCCACCAGCTCTCCGGCGGGCAGCAGCAGCGCATCGCCCTGGCCCGCGCCCTGGCGATCGCCCCCAGGGTGTTGCTCTTAGACGAACCGCTGTCGGCCCTCGATGCCAAGGTGCGGCTGCAACTGCGCAACGAAATCCGCCGGATTCAGCAGCAGTTGGGCATCACCACCCTATTTGTCACCCACGACCAAGAAGAAGCGCTGTCCATTTCCGATCGCGTCGTCGTCATGGCGCAGGGGCAGATCGAGCAAGAGGGCACCCCCGAAGAGATTTACCTCACCCCCAACACGCCTTTTACCGCTTCCTTTATCGGCGCAATGAACCAAATTCCGGGCGTGTGGCAGCGGGGCGCAGTAGCGATCGCCACCCACTCCGATCCGCACTCCGATACCTACACCAACGCTCACCCCGGCGCTCCCCTAGAGAGCAACACCATCCAAACCCTGCCCGTCGATCTGCCCGAAGGCAGCCCTGTTGTCGTGCTGGTGCGCCCCGAAAGCATCCGCCTGCTGCCGTCTGCCCCGACTGCGACCACCTCGGTGAATTCGATCAATGCCCTCAGCGGTTTGATTGCCACCCGCGTTTTTCTGGGGTCGGTGGTGCGGCTGTCGATTCTGATTGGCGATTTTTATCTGAAAGTGGATGTCCCCACCGATGCGGCTGAGCACTACCACTCTGGCCAACTCGTCCACCTCACCTTCCCGGCCGAGCAATGCCGCGTGCTGGCGATCGCCCCCCGCGCTGCCGATCCAGCCCAACTGCTCGAACAGGTCTAACCCAAGCTGCTGTGGCTAAGGTCGCCACGAAAGCCGCTGTTCAGTTCACTAATCAGTCTGCTACTCAGTTCACTCCTAAAACAGGCGCGACAGCAGCCGATAGACCAACTGAAACAA
>DATNOW010000699.1:0-2588 GCA_036703515.1 Chroococcidiopsis sp. | reverse complement strand
ATTGATAACGGTCGCAATCCGATGATTGCCTATGTCGCCTTTGGCAATTTCGTCTGGCCCATTTTGACTTTAACAGGCTTAGAAGATTGGGTGTTGGAACATACAAACACCCCGCTGCTGGGTGCGCTCAAAGGCGTGGTTTATACCCTGATGGTCGCTCTCGTCACCAGCCTCTTAACCCGACTGCGCTTTGCCTGGAAAACCTAGAAATTCAAATCCGCCCCCCGTGCCCCGTATGATGAAATAGGGGTTTCGGTCTCCACGCGGTGCCTGACGCTGACGCTCAGAGCACCCAACGATTGCCGCCTGCTATAGCCGTCGCCATGGGTCACATGGCAGAGGCGAGTCAGAAAGCCTACCTAAAATCGGCATTTCAGGCTTTAGCGCTGTTCTAAGCTTTTTGATGAAAGCTATATCTAATGTCACCCGTCCTATGACCATCATTTGGGAACTTGATTTTTATTCGCGTCCTGTTTTAGATGAAAAACAGAAAAAGCGCTGGGAGGTGCTGATTTGCGAAAGTCCTCTAGATATCAACACGCGGGCGGATTCGCTGTTTCGCTATACCCAGTTTTGCGCCAACACTGAGGTCAACTCTGTCTGGTTGCGAAAAGCGCTGGAGGAGGCCATTGCGCAAGCGCCCAAGCCCCCCGATAAAATTCGTTTCTTTCGGCGGCAGATGGCCAATATGATTACCAAAGCCTGCCTGGATGCGGGTATTCCGGCCTTTGCCAGTCGGCGCACGATTGCCCTCAACCAGTGGCTCCAGCAGCGGATGGATGAGGTGTATCCCACCCTGCCTAATTACCAAGCAGGCGGTAACCCGAGTGTGGCCTTTCCGGTCAGCGCGCCGCAGCCGTTGCCTGATGCGCTGCTGGGTCAAAAGTGGGCGTTTGTGACGCTGAGCGCCAGCGACTTTGCCGATATGCCCGACTGGGAGATTGGCTTTGGTGAAAGCTTTCCCCTCGATATGCTAGGGATCACGCCCGAAACGCGGATTCCGGGGCTGCTGGTGTTCTCGGAGCGGGCGCTGCCGCTGGCAGCCTGGATGTCGGGCTTGGAAATGGCCTATCTGGCCTACGAAGTTGCGCCTTCTAGCAAGCTGGTCTTGGAAACCGGGGCCGGTGAAGGGTGGATCATTGCCAGTTTGTCGACAGCGGCGATGCAGCAAGAGGCCAAGGAGTTTGAAATGGCCAAACGGCAGGCCAATCAGGTACATTTTTTGGCGGTGCAGAGTGGGCCAGAGGCCGAAGCGTTTGCCGGATTTTGGCTAATGCGCGAAATGAATCTAGCATAAAGTACCCTGATCCCTGAAGATCAGTAGAGCAGAGATGATGACTGGGTGGGATCACGACGAAGGTCGCGGTCGCTATTCAGTCGTGATTGTCTGTCCTGTTGTCGTGGTTGTCGGCGTATCGTGTTTGGATCGCGATTTCAATAATCTTGTTTGGATCAACAATCTTGTTTGGATCAACCCGATGCTCTGTAGGGGGGCATGGCTGTGATCCCTATTCCAGAACGTCAGGTTATTCAATCCATGATCCTCTGCGGATAGTTTGTATAAGGTTTAGCAAGCGGTTACGGGTTCCTTTCTCTTTCTTTCTACCTGAGCATCATCTATGGTGTCTGACGACTCAAACCAGACTACGCTGATTGAGCAGTTGCTAGAGCTGGCGCTTCAGTCAGGGGCAGATGCCGTTGAAGTGTTTCAATCTCAGTCGCTGTCTCATCCAGTTTTTTTTGAGGCCAATCGCCTCAAGCAGCTCGAAAGCTCGCAATCGGAGGGGATTGCCCTGCGCCTGTGGCGGGATGGACGTCCCGGACTGGCGGTAGCCTATGGCCCGGTCAGCCCCGAATCGCTGGTGGAAAAGGCGATCGCCCTCAGCTACCTCAACGAGCCCGAAGCCATTGAGCTTACGGCAGGCAATCAGTTGCACTATGCCGACGTGGGGGAGATGGTGCCGGTTAGTCAGTTGGTTGACTGGGGGCGTGAGGCCATCGAGCGGGTGCGCGCAGTCTATCCCGACGTGATCTGCACCGCTGAGTGGGAGTGCGATGTGGAAACCACACGCTTGATCAACTCCTATGGGCTGGACTGCGGCTATGCCGACACGACCCTAAGTTGCTATATGTCGGGGGAGTGGGTGCGCGGCGAAGATTTTCTCAGCGTCTCAGATGGGCAAACCCAGCGGGGGACGCTCGACCCGGCCGCGCTGGCATCGCAAATTATGCAGCGGCTCGACTGGGCTAAAACCAATACGGCGTCGCCAGTGGGTCGAGTGCCGGTGTTGTTTACCTCTAAAGCGGCGGATATGCTGTGGGGCACGCTGCAAGCGGCCCTCAACGGCAAGCAGGTGATTGAGCGGGCGTCGCCGTGGAGCGATCGCCTCGGTGAACCTGTTACCTCTTCAGCTTTGACCCTATCACAGCAGCCCGATGTCGGCCCCTTTAGCTGCCCCTTTGACGATGAGGGCCTGCCCACCCAGCCGATCACCTTCATCAAAGATGGCGTGCTGCAACTGTTTTATACCGATCGCACCATCGGCCGCCTGCTGGGGAGCGGCAGCACGGGCAACGGGTTTCGCCCT
>DATNOW010000698.1:0-2662 GCA_036703515.1 Chroococcidiopsis sp. | reverse complement strand
CATGGATTCCACATTCATGAAAACGGCAGTTGCGACAACGCTGGCAATGGCGCAGGCGGGCACTTTAACCCCAATAACGTCAAGCATGGCAAGCTGATCGTGGATGGCTTTGACCAGGCCCATGCTGGCGATTTGGGCAATATCTTGGTGGCGGCGGATGGCCACGGTACCCTAAGCCAAACTGTTCCTGGGCTCACGCTGAGCGACGGTCTCTATGCGATCGCCAGCCGAGCAGTTATCCTCCACGCCCAGCGCGATGACTTTAGTCAGCCCGTTGGCAATGCCGGTGCGCGCATCGGCTGTGGCACCATCGACTTGGTCTACTAGGGATCGCGGATTGAATAACCCGCTTAGCCCTTGGATTCCATCACCTGCGTTAAGCGTTCAATGGCATGGGTTAGGTTTTCCTGGGCGGTGACGGTGGGTTCGGGGATCGCGGCGGCAACAGCCTCTTGCTCTCGTTCAAACCGCTTTTTGGCCTGCTCAAAGAGTTTGACAATTAAAAATAGGGCCAAGGCAATCACGACAAAATTCAAAATCGCCGCCAAAAATAGCCCGTATTTGATGCCATTGGCCGATAGGTTAGCCAAGTTGTCTACATTGGCAGCTTTGAGCGCCGGAGACAGCAGGGCTGGAGTAATGATATCGGTCACCAGCGATTCAATGATTTTGCCAAACGCGCCGCCGATGATCACCGCGACGGCTAGATCGACAACATTACCCTTAAAGGCAAATTTCAAGAAATCCCCCAAAATACCGCCCCCGATGCGCCGGCTTCGGCTTCCAGCCATAGTTTTCTGTGCTCCTCAAAGTTAGCGTAGAAGTTAGTTAGCGTAAAAGTTAACGTCAAATTAGCGTGCTGATGCCATGGCGCAATTTATATCGCAACCCGTGGCACACCTGCGATTATCGCGTTCGCACCTTGGCTCCACATCTACCCAAAGATCGCGATCGCCGCTTTGACAGATTTTCTGATTTTCAAAGCGAAAATTGATTAGCTTAACTAATCGATTAATTCACTTATCGAAACTTTACAAATCTACCGTATCTCAGTGAATAATAGAGACAGACGACCATTTCTTGTAGGAGAGGTTTGTATGGTGGCACTAATCGATCGCACTCAACGCCGACTCACGCTGCAACGCCTTGAGATTGCTGAAGATACCACCACGATTCGCTCCCTCGACTGGGATCGCGATCGCTTTGACATTGAGTTTGAGCTGCAAAACGGCACTACCTATAATTCGTTTCTAATTCGGGGCGAAAAGACCGCCTTGGTCGATACCTCCCACGAAAAGTTTCGCGACCTCTACCTCGACGAACTGCAGCGGCTGATCAACCCGGCCGAAATCGACTACCTGATCGTTAGCCACACTGAGCCCGATCACAGCGGTTTGGTTAAAGACGTTTTGCAGTTAAATCCTAATATCACCATTGTTGCCGCCAAGGTGGCCCTCCAGTTCTTAGATGAACTGGTGCATCAGCCCTTTGAGCGGATGCAGGTGAAAAATGGCGATCGCCTCGACCTGGGTAATGGGCACATCTTAGAGTTTGTCTCGGCCCCCAACCTGCACTGGCCTGACACGATCTTTACCTACGACCACAAGACGCAAACTCTATTTACCTGCGATGCCTTTGGCATGCACTATTGCGACGATCGCCCCTACGACGAAGATGTGGAGCTGCTCGATGCCGACTACAAGCTCTACTACGACTGTCTGATGGGCCCCAACGCCCGCTCGGTGCTGTCGGCCGTCAAGCGCATGGCCGAGCTGCCCGCGATCGCCACCATTGCCACGGGGCACGGGCCACTATTGCGCTACAACGTCACCGAGCTTGTCGGGCGCTACCGCGACTGGAGCCAAGCCAAGGCCAAAGCTGAAACCACCGTGGCTTTGTTTTATGCAGCCGACTATGGCCACAGCAACGAACTCGCCCACGCGATCGCCCAAGGGATCAGCAAAACGGGGGTCGTGGTCGAGCAGGTAGACCTCAAAACTGCTGACCCTCACGAAATTCGCGAGTTGATCAATATCGCCTCTGGGGTTGTGATCGGCATGCCGCCGCAGTCGGGCGAGTTTGCGGCCACGGCCCAAGCTGCCCTCAGCACGATTTTGGCGGCGACCAACTCAAAGCAAGCCGTCGGATTGTTTGAAGCCGGGGGTGGCGATGATGAGTCGGTCTATCCGCTGCGCAACAAGTTCCAAGAGATTGGCGTCCGCGAAGCCTTCCCACCGATCTTGATCAAAGAAACCCCCAACAAAGCAACCTACCAGCTGTGCGATGAGGCTGGCACCGACTTGGGGCAGTGGCTCACCCGCGATCGCACCGTCAAGCAGATGAAGTCTCTCGACAGCGACCTCGACAAGGCCCTAGGACGCCTCAGCGGTGGGCTCTATATCATCACGGCCCAAAAAGACAATATCTCTAGCGCCATGCTGGCGTCTTGGGTCTCGCAGGCTAGCTTTGAGCCGTTGGGCATTACCATTGCGGTGGCCAAAGACCGCGCCATTGAGTCGTTTATGCACGTGGGCGATCGCTTTGTGCTCAATATTTTAGAAGAAGGCAACTACCAAACCCTGATGAAGCACTTCCTCAAGCGCTTCCCACCGGGGGGCGATCGCTTTGCCGGGATCAAGACCTACCCTGCGGTCAACGGTTC
>DATNOW010000697.1:0-3297 GCA_036703515.1 Chroococcidiopsis sp. | reverse complement strand
CAGGTTGTGCGACAAAATCCGGAGGTTGCCGAGGCCCACCACAATCGGGGGCTTGCCCTTGCCAATATTAAGAAGGTGCAGGAGTCTGTCGCCAGTCTGATGCGGGCCGGAGAACTCTATGCACGCCAAGATAACCCCGATCAGCTCAGCCTGCTCAAAGTCCATCTATCTGCCTTGAAACAGGGAGCCTTGAAACAGGGGACGCAATGATCTGACGCAATGCTCTAACGCTAAGGAGCTTGGATTTAATAACCTGTAATTCTTTGGTAGGGGCGTACCGATGTGCGCCCTGGCAGAGAAAATAGCTGATAGAAATTATTGAATTCACGATCCTAAAGATCTAAAGCATGGGGACTCTATTACCTTGGTTAGCTTTGATTCGCCTTGGTTAGCCTTAGCACACCCTGAAATGCAACGATAAAGCCGCTCAACGAATAGCTGAGCGGCTTTATTAAAGTCTTAGACGTAGTTGAATTCATCAATGGCTGTAGAGGATGGTGCGCCTCAGTTTCCTGAACCAACGCACGGAACGCTGTTGTCAAGCGGACAAGTGGAAGTGCCTGCACGGGCCGCAAAGGCTGCAGGAGCAACGACAGAAGCCAAAATCAAAGCCGACAAACAAGCAAACATTAAGCGTTTCATAACTCAAATCTCCTGGAGCATTTGAACCTAGTTTTCTGAAGCAATCCAATGCCTCATCAACCTAGTTTCTATCGTGCGCCTCTGAGCTGAAAAGTGGATGAGTGTTACCTGAGAAAATCATTAATCTTGGGCTAATCCTGGGCAAATTTTGGGCATTGTTATCGGCTAATGTCCAAAGGTCGTGGCTAGGGGGTAATGTCTAGAATAAGCGGCTTTCGAGCTGCCTTCAGGGCTGTTGCGATCGCATTTTCAGACTGTTGAGATTGAGGTCATGGGTATAGCGATCAGGACGAATAATAATTGCTTCAGCGATCGCGATCGCTCCTCTCAACTGTGCTTCATGCAGTTGGCGATGGGGAGCCTGCTGCGAATCCAAAATCTCTCCCCAGCAACAGCCCAACAGGTTGTCCAGAATAATACGCTGAAAGCCACGATATTGCTGCACTGGAAAGTTGCGGTTCCTGGCTAATTCGGGCAAAACTTGGCTGGTCAGTTGCAAAAAACGAAAGCGCAAATCAGCCAGCGCGTTGGCCGTCTGCACGTCACGCTGTACATCATGCTGTTCACAGGGCTCTAGCACAACACTCATGGCGTTTTACCCTACACGATTTTCAAGAACGGGTGTTTAGAACAAGACAGGCGCGCCGCCAAGAGTTTCTTCACCGTAAAGCCATCCTGTTCCGCAGAAGGTTACTGCGTACAAACTGAAATCCTCTGCTGCTTTTCTCCGTTGCCTGGATTTGACGGGCTGGATTTGACTGGCTGGATTTGACGGGCTGGATTTGACGGGCTGGATTTTCCCCAGTCTGCTACCGTGCTTGTGATAACCGGCACAATCGATTGCTGAGAACGCACGTCCTGTGCTGTCTTTACGGCCTCTGCGATTAATCGCTAACGTATCAAAGAGTATCCTCTAATAATTGGTTATGTACCCTCGTCTCAAGCGTCGCCGCTTTGCCATCTCCTGGTTTAGTCTTAGCCTGGTGGGATTATTCGTCCTCTCGCTAATGCTCCGTTTTTGGGGGCTGAGTCGCTTCAATGCCCTGGTGTTTGATGAAATCTATTACGCTAACTTTGCCAGGGGTTTCCTAACCGGTGTCCAAGAATTTGGCGGACACCCTCCGCTCAGCACTTACCTAATCGCCGGGGGGATTTGGTTGGCTAAGCTAACGCCTTGGGGAAACGAGGGATTAGCCAACGGCTACACCGGCATCATGATGACCCCGTTTAGCTATCGCTGGCTCAATGCTCTGGTGGGATCAGGGATTCCGGTGCTGGTGGCCGCGATCGCCTACCAACTCACTTATCGCCGCACCTATGCCGTGATTGCTGGGCTGTTTATCGCCTGCGATGGGCTATTTTTGGTGGAGTCTCGCTACGCGCTCAATAACGTCTACCTGATTACCTTTGGGCTGCTGGGGCATCTGTTTTTGCTGCTCGCTCTCAACCTGAACCGCTCTGACTCTAGCCGCTCTGACTCGAACCGCTTTGGCTCTCGCCTCAATAGCCTGAATGCGACGCCAATCCCCCGTTTTTCGCTCCCATTTGTTCTGCTTTTACTGCTGGCAGGCATTGGGTTTGGGGCATCTGCTGCCATCAAGTGGAACGGTTTGTGGTTTTTATTTGGTGTTTATCTGGTCTGGTCTGCCAGTTGGCTCGTCCGCTGGATCAACCAACTCCGCCCCGGTTTGCTGCTCAGCCCAGAGGTCGATGCCACACCCTTTGGGCAACTGTCGCGTTTGCATGTGGGCTATATGGCGATCGCCCTAGGACTGGTGCCTGCCCTTACCTACACGCTGTCGTGGCTGCCGTTTATGGCCCTTAAGCCTGGTCTGAGCGTGATTCAGTGGCAATACGAAGTGTTGAACTATAACCTCCGGGTTGGTGGCATGACCACCCATCCCTATTGCTCGCCGTGGTATACCTGGCCGCTAATGTGGCGGCCCGTGGCCTATTTCTACAAAACTGCCCATGGGCTGCAAGAACCCGTACCGGTGGTTGGCCCGCCCTTGCCCCAAAATGCTGCTGTCACGATCTACGATGTCCACGCCATGGGAAATCCTTTTCTGTGGTGGTTATCTACGGCCGCTGTAATTTGTTTGGCCGGGTTGGTGATACAGCGGCTAATCCGCTGGGCGTTTCCGCGCTTTGGATCACAGCGACGGGTGCGGGTGGCCGGGCTGACTCGGGCCGGTAACCGCTCCTCTGCGCAAGGGCTACAGACGCTGCTGGTGGGTGATGGGGATGGCGATCGCCGGCTTTATTCGGCGGTGCCTGTGATTACCCCCTATACCAGCACGATTGTTTATCTGCTGCTCAATTGGCTGGGCAACTTGATCCCGTGGATTGGCGTCGTGCGCTGCACGTTTATTTACCACTACATGGAGTCGGTGATCTTTGCCACGCTGGCGATCGCCTTACTTGTCGACCGCTGGCTGCACAGCACCCAACACTGGCATCGAATTGTCGGGCTGACGGTGATTTTGGCGATCGCCCTGGCCTTTGTCTTTTGGTTACCCTTTTACCTGGGACTGCCCCTGTCTCCCTTTGAGGTGCAAATCCGTCGCTGGCTGCCCTCTTGGATTTAGCGTGGTTGTCGTGGATTGAACTCTGGGCGTGGCGAAATTTAGCCAAATCCAGTGAGATCCAGTGAGA
>DATNOW010000696.1:0-9769 GCA_036703515.1 Chroococcidiopsis sp. | reverse complement strand
CCAAAGACATAACACAGCATCAGGAAGGATATAACCGACTGGGCACTGATCGACAGCGTGCGCGGCCAGTTGTAGCGGATCAATTCGGCGATGGTGGCGTCGTTCTTACCGCCCTTCTCCAACCGGGCATGGCGCGGTATTTCTAACATCACCGTTACCAGCAAGCCAATGATTCCGGCAGCGATGTTTACAGTGCTCATCCATAAAGGAACTATTGGCCCATAAAGAGCCAGCGCAACAGGCAGCAGAAAACTGGCGAAGCCCGGAATGATCACCGGAAGCGGAATGTGCCGAGAATAGAAGCGATGATAGTAAACGTAGTCTGCCGCGCCCACTTTGGCAAAGAGTGGGTAGATGACGATCTGAACCAGCCAAATCTGGCCGAGCACCCAGAAAACGAGTGCAGCCCAAAACATGAGAAAGAGCTGAGAGAGTTCCATTGAAAGACCTTGATAAAAAACTGGATATGGAAGTTGGTGTGCGTGGTCACATAGGTCGAGCACGGGCAAGATAGTGAGCACCGACACTTTGAATGAGGTCGCAATACCAGCCATTTTGTCGGGCGATCTGCTCCAGGGTTTCGTAGTCAACCTGAAGCACGGAGAACGGGGCACCGCTCTGACCCTTGTACTCGAAACGGAGATCGAGTTCACCGAAGTAGCGTCCGGTTTCCGTCTTGCGGGCCAGATCAGCAAGGCGGGACTCGTCGGCACCGATACGGACATCAAATGAGTCTGCGATGAGTTGACCACCCGGTGCTAGGAGTTGCCGCATCCGATCCAGAAATCTCGGCAGGTCGGTGAGTCGTCCGACTTTGTCTAGGCCGTTGCAGAGGCAGGCGATCGTGTCAAAAGGGCCGCCATTGAATTCGTAGAGGTCAGCCACTTCCGCGTTACGAACGCCGCGTTCCCGCATGATGGTGACACATTCAGGTGCAACGTCGATGGCGGTGACTTCAATTCCTCGGCGTTGCAACTCGAGCGCATGCAGACCTGCACCTGCTCCCACATCGAGCACATGCCCGCGACAAAGTTCAAGTGCGCGGGTTTCCAGCGGATCGATCTGCTCCCGCAGCCAGAAGGAAGCGGGCACATCGTCGCGTTCACCGTCCTGATAGCAGATTAGGGTGGCTGATGTATCGCCGCGAAAGCAATCCATCAAAGCTGCCCCGTGGGGATTGTAAGCGTCCTTCATAGTTCACCTCGCGCTAGTGCAGCTGCTTGTTCTACGCTAATGCCCGCAACAAGCGGGTCTGCATGCCGATGGGCCAACCGCCATTCTGACCCTTCTCGGCAATAGACTAGGGTGACTCGCAATGACCATTCCTGGGCAGGGAGCCCGCCCACCTCAACGTTTGCGTATTCGATGAGTGCGAGAACAACCATGTCAGCCGAAGTATAAGACTGAACCATTTCTTGTCTGAAAACACCGTTCTTGAAGAACCGTCCCATCGCCTCCATTCGTTCGGGAGTGTACTCCGAACCGTGCGACGGTGTTCCGCCGAAGGGCGACATCAACGTAAAGTCTTCGGTGTAAGCGATCAAGGTTTGGTAGGTGTCGATATCTCCGCGCATCAACGCGGCGTTTGAATCAGCGGAGCGCTGGATCAGCTCTGCAACAACCGATTCGTGACCAGAAGCCAAAACAGCATCAGCCGTTTGAGTAGCGATGTTGCAAGCAGCAGGGTTAGCGATCGCTGCTGCTGCCATATCGCTTTGTGATGTGGGCATTTGAGTATTCCTATCGAAGGTACATCCTTGCGAAGCAGCGTCATGCCGCTTCATCTGATCCGAAAATAACACCGCTAAGCTGCTGAATCCAGTGATATGATTTCAGCAATATGCTGAATGAAATTGATCTCGCGCGCGCTGACCTCAATCTGCTGGTTCTGTTCGATGTCGTAATGGCAGAGCGCCATGTTGGCCGCGCAGCCGAGCGGTTGCATCTGTCGCCATCGGCAGTGAGCCACGGTCTTGGTCGTCTGCGGCGGCTTTTCCACGATCCGCTGTTCCTTAAAAAGCCAAAAGGTGTCGTCCCAACGACACGCGCGACGGAGCTAGCCGCCCCCATCGCCGATATTCTGGCGCGCGTGCAGAGCGTCATGGCGCTGACTGAGCCGTTCGATCCGGCCACATCCTCGCGTCGCTTTGTGATTGGAGCACCCGATGGCGTTTCTGCTGTATTTCTGACGCCGCTGCTCACAGAACTCAACAAAGCCGCGCCCGGAATAGACCTGGGTATACGCCAATTGCTGCCAACGGCAGGAGAATCCTCATCCGATCGCGTATGGCGAGAAGCCTTTAGTGACCTGGATGAGCATGTCATGGACATTGCCATTCTGCCAACAGATGACATCGCGGCAAGGTTTCTTTCAAAAACCCTGTATGAGGAAGAATTTGTCATCGCAGCACGGGTCGGACATCCGTTCGCAGTGGATCCGACGCTTGAACGTTATTGCCAGATGCAGCACATCCTGGTTTCGCTAACAGGCGATGCTTTTGGCTTTGTTGATCGCATTCTGGCGGCGGAGGGACTCAGACGACGAATTGCGTTGACTGTCCCAAACTTCATGTTTGCACTCGCAGTTCTTGCTGAAACCGATCTGATCTCAGCACTGCCAAAGCGTTTCGTCGCGATGCATGCACAGCGCTTTGGGGTGGTGGGCATAGAAGCACCGCTTTCGCTGGGGCGTTTCCGGCTCAACGCTGTCGTTCCACAAGCCGCCATGATGGATCTGGGTCTAGCGTGGCTCTTTAACCTGCTTGAGAGCGCAGGGCTAGCCTCAACAACGAACAGCAAGAGGCTGTCTCGAAACAAAAGGAAATCATAGTTTATAGGCACTTGTCGGTGGCACTGCCCATGAAGCGCGTTGTGCTCTCTGCCTTCGGGTTCCGACCAGACAGCCTTTTAGCGTCAGCGAGTCCAGATAGTTGTACCTTCAGGTGCGCCCTCAGGCAGTAGTGCGATCGCCGCTCTTGTAGTTGCACTTCACTAACGCCTCAGCATTATGCAACCCATGCTCTCTATAGCAGGTATTTATGCAATTAATGGATTAAGGAAGGAAGGAAGAATAGATATCGTTAAGGCAGTGCGATCGCTGAGTTAAAAACTGACGTGGTGCATACACGCTGCCAATAAATTTTGCATGATGGCGATCGCCCTACAGTCAAAAGCAGTTACGAGCGGTTAAAGAAGTAACATACCGACCGCTTATTGCTTAAGTCTAAACAAAACCTAAGCTTTCCCGATCGCCTTCTTAGCGGCTGACTATACTAGATTATTCTGCCTACTCGCCCTGTGGAGTGAACTAGGCGAAATTTTCCTTCTATTAGCACGTTAGGACCCTCGATACACATCACAGTCAACGTATGGGATTGTTTGGCAAATCTGAATACGAAAAGCAGTTAGAAACTTCTGCACGGCAGCAGGTCGAGTCAGAGCGGCAGCTTGCGGTTTCTAAAGTGCAGCAGCAGGAATTCGCCCGCCAGATGGCGCTCACCAAAGCGCAGCAGGAGGAGTTTGCCCGCCAGATGGCACTCACAAAGGTGCAGCAGGAGGAAACACAGCGGCAGTTGGAGTTATCCAAACGTCAGCAGGAGCACACCGAAAGGCAGCAGCGTGAGACCGCAGCAGTGCTTGAGCAATCGCGCCAAAATCAAGAGCGCTACGCTCAGTTGCTCGACACCTGGGAGGCACAGGCAGTCCGTTTCGAGGCTATTCTCACCAAGTGGGAAGAACGAGGATAGCGATAACATAGCCCAACCCGGCGCTCCAGCAAACGGCAGCAGGCTTTTGTAGTGCGATCGCCCGCTCTTGTTGAATGCCATTAGGCTTTGTTAACGCAGCAGCATGATTAGACTTCACCCTTCCGTCTACTCACCCTATACAAGATGCAAGACAAGCCAAAACGAAATCGCAAAATTATGCTAACGCTCCGTGCATTCGGGGCTTAGGGGGGGGATAACTAGAACAATAACAGTCTGAAGCGCGAGCACTGCGATAATGGCCATCCTTGTACCTCCCTCGCCTCCTATCGAATTAGACACAGTCATTGCCCCTGTGCCTTTCTCGCTCGCCTCCTCCGATCCTGTTATGACCGCGATCGCCCTGATGAATGCAGACACAAAACTCTGCAATTTTGCCTGCGAAATAGACGGGCAGGGTCGCGAGCGGTTGGCCAAGTCTCAGCGCAGCTGTGTGTTGGTTAAAGAGGGCGATCGCCTAGTGGGAATTGTCACCGAGCGCGATCTGGTGCGATTGCAAACATCAATGCTGGTGCAACAGCCGTGGCAGCAACCGGTGGCGATCGCCGATATCATGTCGACGCCCGTATTAACCCTCAACCGGGAAGACTTCACCGATATTTTTGTGCCGCTCAATCTTTTGCAGCGGCACTCGATTCGCCATCTGCCCATCGTTGATCAGCAGGGTGCGGTGATCGGGTTAGTCACCCATGACAGCTTGCGCCCCTTGCTGCGCGATATCGAGCTACTGCACCTGCCTCAGGTTTCGGAAGTGATGACCACGACAGTGGTGCATGCTCCGCTCACGGCCACCCTTGAGCAGCTGACACAGCAGATGGCGACCGATTGCGTTAGCTCTGTGGTGATTACCGATAGTCGCCAGGGTAGTCATCAGGGTAGTGATCAGGGTAGTCATCAGAGTAGTGATCAGAATGGTAGCCAGGATAGAACCCAGGATAGCGACCAGGGGCATCTCATACCCGTTGGCATCATCACCGAGCGCGACATCGTGCAAGCGCTGGCGCTGGCGCTCGACTTTTCGAAGGTGCAGGCCCAGACGATCATGAGCACCCCGGTGATCGCCGTTGAGGGCAACACCTCGCTGTGGAATGTGCGGCAGCAGATGTATGACTGGCATATCAATCAGGTGGTCGTCATCGACGACAACGGCGGCTTGGCGGGCATTGTCACCCAAACCGATTTGCTCAGCGTGTTAAACCCGATGGCGATCTACCGTCGGGCAGAGTGGCTGATCCAAGAGCGCACCCGCGTGATGCAAATGCAGGTCGAGCGCGAACGGCTGTTTACCCATATTGCTTCCCAGATTCGCTCGTCGCTCAGCTTGCCCAAGGTGTTGGATACGGCCGTCACGTCAGTGCGGGCTTTTTTGCAGTGCGATCGCCTGCTGGTCTACCAGTTTCAGCCAGACTGGAGCGGCAGCGTCACCGCCGAGTCGGTGGGCGAGGGCTGGCGATCGTGCCTTAACGATCAGATTACCGATCCTTGTTTTCAGGCCAAAGCGCTGACGCTTTATGGTGGTGGCCGCAGTGTGGCCGTTGATAACATTGCCACAGCAGGCTACTCTGACTGCCACTTAAACCTGCTCGAAACTTATCAGGTCAAAGCCAACTTGGTGGTGCCGATTTTGGTATCGGGCCAGCTGTGGGGGCTATTAATGGGGCATCAGTGCAGCAGCCCCCGCTCGTGGCAAGCGGCCGACCTCGCCTTACTCGATAAACTCGGACTACAGTTGGCGATCGCCATCCAGCAGGCCACGGCCTATCAGCAGGCCCAAGCCGAATTGCTGGAGCGCAAGCGGGCCGAAGCCAAGCTCAAAGCGAGCGAAGAACGCTATCGCCAGATCGTTGAAACTACCTTAGAAGGGGTGTGGATTTTAGACATCGACAATCGCACCAGCTACGTTAACCCGCGCATGGCCGAGATGTTGGGCTATACCGTCGATGAAATGTTGGGCAAAACCCTGTTTGACTTCATGGACAGCGAAGGGGAAACCCAGGCCCTGATTAACTTAGAGCGGCGACATCAGGGGATCGAAGAACAGCACGACTTTCGCTTTAAGACCAAGACGGGTGAAGATGTCTGGATGCTGATTGCCACCAATCCGCTTTATGATGCCGAGGGCCACTACGTGGGTGCCCTAGGGATGCTAACCGACATTAGCGATCGCAAGCAGGCCGAGGCCGCCCTGATCCGCAGCGAGGCCCAAAGCCAGGCCGTACTCGCCGCTATTCCTGACCTGATGTTTCGGATTGGGGCCGATGGCGTCTATCGTGGCTATGTCACCGCCCCATCTACAGTCGATGCCATGCTGCAAGGGATCGATCCCGTAGGGCAGCAAATGGTCAATGTATTGCCCCCGGCGCTGGCCGAACGTCAGCGCGGGGCCATCGCCCAGGTGTTGGCCACTGGCGAAATGCAGGTCTATGAGCAGCAGGTGCAAATAGGCGATCGCATCCAAGACGAAGAGGTGCGGGTGGTCAAAAGCGGCGACGATGAAGTGCTGTTTATGATCCGCGATATTAGCGATCGCAAACAGGCCGCCGCTGAAAAACAGCAGGCCGAAAAGCTGCGGGTCGAGCTAACGATTTTAGAAAATATCCTCGACACCATTTTGGCCGGCTACTGGGATGCCGATCTGGTCAACGGTACGCAGTATATCAGCCCTGGCTTCAAGCATATGTTTGGCTACGAAGACCACGAGCTAGCCAACTCGCCTGAAACCTGGAAAACATTAGTTTTGCCGGAAGATTTGCCCAAAGCGTTTGCAGCCTACCAAAACCATATCCAAAGCCACGGTGAAATTCCCTACCGAGTCGAGTTGCGCTATCGCCACAAAAACGGCTCGACCGTTTGGATCATTTGCTCTGGACAGGTGATCGAGTGGGATGTCGCCGGCAACCCACTACGGTTAATCGGTTGCCACATCGACATCACCGAGCGCAAGCAGGCCGAAAAAACGCTCCACGACCTATCTAAACGGCTTGAACTGGCCGTTGAGGCGGCCCAAGTCGGCATCTGGGAATGGGACATCCAGGGCGATCGCCTCGTCTGGGATAAACGCATGTTTGGGCTCTACGGCATTTTGCCCGAAGAATTTGAGGGCAACTTTGCAGCATGGCTAGAACGGATACACCCCGACGATAGCCCCAACCTCCAGCGGCTGCGGCAGCACGCCTATAGCGGCGCATCTCACTACAACAACGAATTTCGGGTCATCCATCCCGACGGCACCATCCGCTTTCTCAGCAGCAGCGCCCTAATTCAACGCAATGCCCAAGGGCAACCGCAGCGGATCATTGGGCTCAACATCGACATCACCGAACGCACCGTCGCCGAGCTCGAAACCCAACAGCTGCGCGAACGCTTGCAGTTTATGCTGTCGTCTAGCCCGGCGGTGATTTTTGCCTGTCGCCCCGATGCGTCGTTAAGCGCCACCTTCGTCAGCGACAATATTGTCGAGGTTATGGGTTATGCCTCAAAGCAATGGCTAGCTGAGCCTAACACCTGGATCGACAATGTTCATCCCGACGATATTCCACGGCTTTATCGGGAAACCGAGCAGCTTTTTGGGCAAGGGCACCACCTCTGGGAATACCGGTTTCGCCATCCCGATGGAGACTATCGCTGGAAACAAGACGGGCTCAAGATCATCTATGATGCCCACGAAAACCCTGCCGAAGTGATTGGATACACCATTGACATCCACGATCGCAAGCAGGCGGAAGCCAAACTTGAACAGCAGGCCCAGCGCGAACATTTAGTTAGCGCCATCTCCCAGCGAATTCGGGCCTCGCTCAACCTGAGTGAAATTCTCAACACGACGGTCGCAGAAGTGCACCACGTGCTACAAACCGATCGGGTGTTAGTCTACCGCATCATGCCCGATGGCACCGGCAAAACCATTGCCGAATCGGTATCACCGGGCTGGCCAGTCATCCTCGACATGATCTTTCCCGAAGAGATCTTCCCCCGTGAAAACTATGACCGCTATGTTCAAGGACGCGTTTTTGCCCTCACCGATCGAGAAACCGGCCCGGTTCTGCCCTGCTTAGCTGACTTTTTGCGAGACCTCAAGGTACGCGCCAAGCTGGTGGTGCCCATTGTCGAAAACAATACCCTGTGGGGGCTGCTGATTGCCCATCAATGTGAGGGGCCGCGTCAGTGGCAAGAGTGGGAAATTGACGTGTTGCGGCAGCTTTCAAGCCAGCTGGCGATCGCCATTCAGCAGTCTCAGCTCTATGCCCGATTGCAAGAAAGCCACCACCAGCTCAGCCATACCAACGCCGAGTTGCTGCGGGCGACACGGCTCAAAGACGAGTTTTTAGCCAACATGAGCCACGAGCTACGAACACCGCTCAATGCCATCTTGGGGCTTTCTGAAGGGCTGCTCGAAGGCGTGCTCGGGTCGCTCAACGACGAACAGATCAAGGCGATCGCCACCGTTGAGCGCAGCGGCCAGCATCTGCTCGGTTTGATCAACGACATCTTAGAACTCTCCAAAATTGAAGCGGGCAAGCTCGAACTCGATATTCAGCACGTCTCCATTGCCCAACTGTGCAAGTCAAGCCTGGCCTTTGTCAAACAGCAGGCGTTTAAAAAGCAAATTCAGCTGAATATCGCCCTAGCCTCAGATTTGGGTGATATCTCTGTAGACGAACGCCGGATTCGCCAGGTGTTGATCAACTTGCTGACCAATGCGGTCAAGTTTACGCCGACAGGCGGGCAGGTCACCCTAGAAGTGCATGCCGAGCCGATGGAGTTGAATTTGGCTGAACGCGTGCCCCTTGTCCGCCGCCATCGAGTCTTTGAAGCGCATTCGCTGCTCCCCTCCCATCGGCACGATCCTGGCCATGCCCTCTGCATTTCGGTGGTTGATACGGGCATTGGCATCGCGCCCACCGATCAGGCTCGCCTGTTTCAGCCCTTTGTGCAGATAGACAGCAACCTCAATCGCCACTACGAAGGCACCGGGTTAGGGTTGGCGCTGGTGAAGCAAATCGTGGAACTGCATGGCGGTGACGTCAGCCTAGAGAGCGAAGTGGGGCGGGGCAGTTGTTTTAGCGTGCGTTTGCCCTATGTCTGTCAGATTGCCCCAGCCTCAGCCGGTGTCTCCCCAGACCGCGATCGCTCCGATTATCCTGCCCCCTCTCCATTAAACAATCCTTCCCACTCCACCAATCCCGCCCCTGGCAGCGCCAATGGTTTAACGGCAGCTACGGCAAACGCAGCTCCAGCAGTAAACCCAGTTCCAGCCGCAAGCTCGGTTCCGGCATTGCTAGCGCCCTCGGTAGCAGCCTCACCGCCTTCAGCATCTCCAGAGATAGCGCCTGGACTGCAACCCGATAGACAGGGTGCTCCAGAAATTACCGCAGAAATTACCGCAGAAACAGCCCCGGCCAGCCCTCAGCCGCCCCTGATCCTGCTGGCCGAAGATAACGAAGCCAATGTCAGCACGATTTCTGCCTATCTGGAGGCCAAGGGTTATAGCATTGTCGTCGCCCAAAACGGAGAAGAGGCGATCGCCATGACCCAGCAATATCGTCCCCATTTAATTTTGATGGATATCCAAATGCCCAAGGTAGACGGGCTAGAGGCCATCCAAACCATCCGGCAAGAGCCCCAGTTTGCCGCAGTGCCGATCATTGCGCTGACGGCTCTCGCGATGACCGGCGATCGCGAAAAGTGCATTGCCGCAGGCGCGAACGAGTATCTATCTAAACCGGTCAAGCTCAAGCAGCTCGACAGCATGATACAGCGACTGCTGGCGATTCCTGACCAGTCTTGAATCGGGACAATCCCCGCTTAGGGCCAGCGCGGCCGGTGGCCTTAGCCCTCACGCAAGGTATCCACCATAATCGGGGCATCCCATTGCAGGGGGGTGTGGCTGATCAGGGCATCCAGGTAGCGGCGGAAGTAGTGCCACTGCCCGAGGTTGGGCTGGTAGACCTGGGAGTTGACCCGATAAAACAGCGGGGCCGACAGCAGCTTTTGGTAGTCTGGGTTTT
>DATNOW010000695.1:0-2193 GCA_036703515.1 Chroococcidiopsis sp. | reverse complement strand
TAAGAATTGGATAGCACAAGGCGTCTCAGGAGATCTCTGAGAAAGAAGCTACCCGCTAGCTTCGACTGCGCTCAGCTAGCTTGCACCCTGAGCGCAGTCGAAGGGTAGCTTGCACCCAAAGCGAAGTCGAAGGGTAGCTTGCACCCTGAGCGCAGTTACATGATGGCCATCTCGCCATTCGCGCACCGCTTAGGCTAGTTTTTTAGGAAGGGCTGCGCTTCCGACTATAAGATTCATCGTCTGGGCACGCGAGAGGCGTCAGCGAGAGGCGCACAGTGTATGAACATCATGGGGATTAAGCCATGCGGGTCAAGCGGCTGTTGTGGGCAGGATGTTTGAGTATTGTGATGTGGATTGGGCTGATGGCTCCGGCGCTGGCCCTGAGCCCGGCGGATGTGCCCAATCCCCGGCGCGCTAATGGCGGCTGGGTGACGGATATGGCCGATTTGATCAGCCCGGAAACGGAAGCGACCCTAAACCAAATGATTTCGGCGCTAGAGGCGGCTAACGGTGCGGAAGTGGCCGTTGTGACAGTTCCCGAAACGGCCCCCTCGTCTACTCCGAAGAGTTTTGCTACGGCGCTGTTTAACCGCTGGAAGATTGGCAAGATCAATCGCGATAATGGGGTGCTGTTTCTCGTTTCGCTGGGCGATCGCCGTACCGAAATTGAGACCGGGCGCGGCTTGCAAACGATTTTGCCCGACGCCAGGGTAGAACGCATTCTGCAACGTGAGGTGGTGCCGGAGTTTAGGCAACAAAACTTTGACCAAGGGATTTTGGCGGGCACCCAGGCTGTTGTCGCGATCTTGAGCGACGGCATTCCCTACAGTCCATGGCTAACGCCGTTGCAGGAAGCCGATCTCTACGTCTGGAGTGCGATGATTGGCGGGCTCAGCCTAGGGGCGATCGCTACTATTGTGATCCAGGTGATGCAGCGGCGTCCCCAGGCGCTCGAACCCCAAGACTATCGACGGCTGCACAATACCATCTATAACCGCCAGATTGACCTCGTCGTGCAGCGCTGGGGCTGGTGGGGTGGGTTTGGTCTGCTGTTGGCGATCGCCACCGCGCTGTGGATTATCCCCGCCGATTGGATCTCGGTGACGTTTAAGCAATCTAAGCTGGCCCTTGAAATCATATTTCCAGGGATAGCCGCCCTGAGCGGAGCCTATTATCTGGGCAAAGGGTTGACCGGGGCCTGGCGCGATCGCCCTCGGATTCAACCGGCCCGCTGTGTTGTGTGCCAGCAGCGAATGCAACATATCAACGGGCGATCGCTTGACGACTACTTAACCGACGGTGAAAAAGCCGCCCAACGGCTCGGCAGCGTCCACTTTGACGGCTGGCTATGCCCGACCTGTTCGCCTGAACTGCTGAAAAAAAATCCCCACCAAAAAATCCGTCCGCGCAACCGCCGGGGCGTTAACCTGCAAGCCATGGTGCTCGACTGGCAGCGCTTTTTTGATTGCCCCACCTGCCATGAGCTGACCATGATTAAAACAGACTCGCGGCAACTAACAGCGGCCACCGCTAAAAAAGAGGGGCAGCATCTCACGGTTTATCACTGCGAGTGCTGCCAGCGCACCGTCGAAAAACGTAAACTTATCCCCAAACTGGGTAAAACTGGCAGCGGCAGCTCCTACAGCAGACACGAAGGCAGCAGTGCAACTTCCAACAGCTATGACTCCGGCAGCAGCTATGACTCCGGCAGCAGTTCGAGCAGTAGTTCGAGCAGTAGTGACTTTGGCGGCGGCGGCAGCGATGGCGGCGGCGGTGGGGCGAGCTGGTAGCGATCGCCATTGGTTTTCAGCAATTTTTTCACAAAAATATTGCGTGAAAGATAGGCTAAACCTGTCTTTCACGCAATCGCTTGAGATTCCTAAGAAATACTTGGAACTCGGCTAGTAGGCGTAGGTTGGGTAGAACGGAGTGAAACCCAACAGAATCAAGGGTTTTGTTGGGTTACGCTGTCGCTAACCCAACCTACAAATTTAGATTTGACAGAGCACTGGGGTTAAACGCTGACGGCTTCGACGGTTTGGGCCAGGTGCAGCACGGCACCTAAACCGGCACCCATTTCTTCGGGGGTGATTTTGCCGTCGTGGTTCATATCCATGGCGTCAAAGACCGCATCGCTGCCGAGCCATTCTTCCCGTGAAATAAAGCCGTCGCCATCGAGGTCATAGACATGGA
>DATNOW010000694.1:0-4223 GCA_036703515.1 Chroococcidiopsis sp. | reverse complement strand
ATGGGGCAGGCGATCGCTTCTTTTGAATTCAACCAGCAGATTTTGCTGGGCTTGACCCTCATCTTAGCCACCAGCGTATTGTTCTTGGAGCATCTGGCCATCTGGCGCAAGTGTGAGGGCGAGTATGACCTGCTGACGTCGCCGTGGATCTCGCGCACTCTGTTTGCCCTGACGATTTTGCTAGCCGCCAACCAGCCTTCGCAGTTTATTTACTTCGAGTTCTAATTTGAGTTCTGATTTGGGTTCTAAGGCGTTGGGGCATTGCAGTCTGCGTCTTGAAAACAGCTTCTATCTGACGCTTACCTCTCGCAACTACAGCTCACAATCACAGCTCAAAATCACAGATCAAAATCACGTTCCACAATTACATCTCGCAATTCACAGATCACAATTACATCAGTGGTTCAGGGTTATGAATAAAATACTGCGACTGTCCAGTTGGTTTGCGATCGCAGGTTTGACTTGGGGAGCGGGATATTTTTATAACGCCCGCTATGGTGGCGAAGTCAGCTGGCTGCGGATAATGTATGAACAAAAGATGGCGATCGCCAGCGAAGTGCAGGCCCCGCACCGAATTTTGATCGTGGGAGGGTCGGGGGCGCACTATACAGTAGATGCCAAGCAGATGCAGCAAGAAACCGGCATCCCCACGATTAACTTGGCCACCGACGGCCCGGTGGGGATGGATCTGATTTTGCAAACGACGCTGGAATCCGTCCGCCCCGGCGATGTTGTGCTGCTGATCCCAGAATATTTGCTGCTGACCGATGATGATGGGTTTGGCGATCGCTCCGGTCAATTTAGCATTGCCATTGGCCAGCCGGGGTTGGGCGGCATGCCCGCTAAGCAGCTAGCCCAAGACTTCATGCTGATAGGCATCCCGACGCTGCGCGCCGTTACTAAATCGGGGCTTGATCTGGTCGAAAAGGGTAAGCTGACGGGCTATTATTCTGATCCGGTTGACGCCAACGGCAGCCCGACTGTGACTAAAGCCCGCGTTGGCCGGTGGTGGCAGCTTGAGATTGATAAACCGATCACGCCCTACGCCATCGAGCGGATTACAGCTTTTCGCGATCAGGTAGAAGCCAAAGGTGCCACCTTAGTTTTAGGACTGTCGTGGATTTACGCCAAAAACGAGGGTGCAACGGTCGAGAATGTCCGAGGTGCAGCAGCAGCACTGGAAGAAATTGCGCCACTGCTTTACGATAGGGCATCGCTAAACATCAAAACCGATCCAACGATATTTGCCGATACTCACTATCACCTACTGCCGGAGGGGCGTCGTGTCCGCACCGCAGAGCTTGTGCAGCAGCTGCGGAGCGCAATCGATTTGCCTACCCCCTAGCGATCGCCTCGATTTGGGGCAGTTGAATTCTTTGACTTCTTCCGTGTGTTTCTTGATTGTTTTTGTTACTGATTTTCCCTAGTTACTGATTTGCCCTAAGTGATTGGGTTCCCATGTTGATTTGTTTTTGCTTTGATCTAGCCACTTCCCTCGTTTTAATGTATCGATATGAAAATCAATCGTCCTTACATACAGATTGGTCTAGCAACTTTACTCGTTAGCCTAGGATGGATCGGATTTGAACGGGTGATCGCTCCAGAGATGATTGTGCAGCAGGGTTTGTTTTATTGCCTGCTGTTTGGAGTGCTAGCCGCCATTTTGGCCACCCCTAAATTATTTAAGCGGTTTGTAGGAGAAGCCACTCCGGCGACCTTAGGCGTGATTCGCATTTTGGCCTGCATCTGCATGTTAGTTGTGGTGCTGTGGATTGAAGATGTTCCCACAACGGCGCTCTTCCCCGAAGCGATGTATCGCCCGTTTGGGATGATGCAGTACCTCTACGCTATTCCAGGCTTCCATGCCTTTGCCCGCAGTCAGCTCGCGCTCCAGTTTTTGGAATGGGGCACTGCCCTATGCCTATTCCTCGGGTTAATTGGCTGGCGATCGCGCCTGATGGTGTTTCTGGGAGCATTGGGCGGCTGTGTGATCGGCGGCCTGTCACGCCAGTATCTATTCTCCTTTTTCCACCAGGGCATTGTTCCGTTTTACATGCTGTTTATTTTGTCGGCGACCCCCTGCGGCGATGGGCTGTCGGTCGATCGGCTGATTCGGCTGTATCAAGGTAAGCCCGTGCCCGAGTCTGACCGGGCGCTGCCAATTTATGCGTGGTCGCGCTATGCCTGCTGGGTGTTTTTTGCCTTGGCCTACATGGCCTCTGGCACCAGCAAAATCAAGCAAAGCGGCATTCACTGGCTAGACCCGACTAACCTGCGCAGCATGATGTATAGCTGCACGTTGCAGCACTGCAACAATTACGACTGGGATCTGTCGCTGCGGTTTGGCCCTTACATGCCCGACTTTATTTTCACCATCTTTGGGTTGGTGGGTACGGTCGGAGAAATTTTGTTTATCCTGGTGCTGTTTTCGGCACTGGCCCGTTGGATTATGCCGCCGCTAATGGTGGCACTGCATGTCGGCATTCTGTTCTTCCAAAACATTATCTTTGTTGAGTTTGTCGTCTTCCAGCTGATGTTCGTCAACTACACGAAGGTGCGGCAGTCGCTCGCCCAGCGTGTGCAGGCCAAGCGCGGCAGTCTGGATGTGTTTTATGATGGCGCGTCGCCCGCGTGCAACCGCAGCGTACGCGTACTCAAAAGTTTGGATTTGTTTAACCGCATTAACTGGCTCGATCGCCAGCAGCTTGACCTCGCTCGCTATAACTCGGCCCACGGCACGGCGCTGACGGCGGCAGAGCTTGATGCCGACCTGCATGTGCGATCGCAGGGGCAGGTGCTGAGCGGCTATCGGGCCTATGGATCGGTCGTGCGATCGCTGCCCGCTCTATGGTGGATGGTGCCCTTTTTCTCACTGCCCGCCCTCTCCGGGATCGGCACTTGGCTGCACCGAAATTTGCTCGTTAAGTTCTTACCGCTAGCGCCAGAGCAAGCCCAAGCAGCACCAGCGGTGACAGGCGAAACCGGCATTATTCTCCCCGTAGCGCCCCGCCCCACTGGCAGCGTCCGCTATCCGCTGCTGATTTCAGCGCTGACGATGACCCTGTTTTTGTGCTGGTTTTATCGGTTCTATTTCTATCCGCTCACGGGCTTGCATCTGTTTGCCTATCGGGATGTGTCGGGAGTGATTTTGTACAACCAGATGCACGCTACCTACGCCAGCGGCAAGAGCGAACGGATCTATCCAGAGGAGATCATCCCGGCGCAGGCCGTAGCATCGCCCCGACGGGTGACCAACATGTGTTTTGAAGATGATCCGTCTAAGGTCTACATTTGCGACGAATACCTCCGGGCGCTAGGAAGCGTTCACAACCGCACCCATCCCGATCAGCCGTTTACGCAGCTAGAGCTCCAGCAGTGGCGCTGGTCATTTTTAGAAGCGCCATTTGACACTAACCATGGTTCTGTTATTGCTCGCCACATCCTGGAGATTTAGCCATGACCTCACGCGCTCCTGATTGGACTGCGGGCCTCCGGTCTGCCCCCCATATCTGTGTACTGGGGGGTGGGTTTGGTGGACTGTATACAGCGCTCTACTTGCAGCGCTTAGTCAAACGCCACGGCCCCGATGGTCGCCCCCCCCTTCGGATTACGCTGGTTGAGCCGAAGGAGCGGTTTTTGTTTACCCCGTTGCTGTATGAGGTGATTACGGGAGAATTGCAGCCGTGGCATATTGCCCCGTCCTACGGCAAGCTGCTGGGGGCGACCGCTGTGCAGGTGCGGCGCGCCCTGGTGCAGGGGGTTGACCTTGACCGTCGCCTCGTCAGCCTCGACAGCGGAGAAACCCTAGACTACGACTATCTGGTGCTGGCGGTGGGCAGTCGCAATCGACTGGCCGTGGACGGTGCGGCCAGCCATGCCCAGCCCTTTCGATCGCTGGCCGATGCTGAGCTTTTAAATGAGCGCCTGTGGGAATTAGAAGCGAGCGGGCGATCGTCTCAGATTGCCGTGATTGGCGGTGGCCCCAACGGCATCGAAATTGCCTGCAAGCTGGCAGATCGGCTGGGCGATCGCACTCAGATTCACCTGATCGATCGGGGCGATCGCTTGCTCAAAACGTTTTCGATCGGCAGCCAGCGGGCCGCCAACCGAGCGCTGGCGCAGCGCGGCGTGCGGCTGCATCTGGAAACGGGAGTAGAGGCGATCGCCGCCGATCGCGTTACCCTCAGCCAAAACGGGCAGCCCTTTGACCTGCCAGCCGACCT